>JASHXZ010000678.1 GCA_030043285.1 Xanthobacteraceae bacterium
AATATGATCGGGCACGCATAGCATGACGGCACGACGGGCCCATAGAGGCAGGCGCGCGCGTGTCATTCCTTGGACGGCGGGCCGCCGACCAGTTGGTCGAAGCCGAGCACCGCCTCGTGCGGGAACGCCGCGGCGGTGCCAAACAGCGCGATGGCGCAGCCGAGCAAAATGTCCTCCAACCGCTCGGTCAGGAGCCCGGCGATGCCGCGTGCGCTGAGCACGGTCAGATCGTAAGCCAACAGCACCATGAGCGCGATCAGCGCGGTGTGCAGCCAGTAGCGCTGTGCGAGGTGATGCGGGATCAGCGGCGCGACCAATATGATCACGATGCAGATGACGATCGCGGAATGAAACAGCATGGTGATGAACCAGGCGGCGATGACGCCAATGAATGTGCCGAGCACGCGCTCGATGATGCGGCGATAGCTCGCCCGGGCGTCCGGCTGCATGACGACGATCGTGGTCACGACCACCCAGATGGTGTGGACGGGATCAAGCGTCTTGCCGATCCACAGCGCCACCACGGCGGCGCCGGAAAACGCCAGCGCGAAGCGGAACCAACCTGCCTGCGCGGAAGGCACCTGCAGCTGCGCCGCCGGCTGCATCGGGCACGGTCCGGCGAGCAGGTGATCGATGGTGCGCGAGACGGCGTTGAGCGCGAAGGCGCCGACCAGATACCAGAGCTGATAGGTCTGGAAGTCCGGAATCGTGGCGGCGACGGTGAATGCCATGGCGCCGTGGCGGCCGGCGAGCAGCGGCTCGCGGCCACTGCGTGCCGCCATGCCGACCGACAGCGTTATCGCGACGAACACCGCCCATAGCGCCGCCGCCGAGTCGCGGCACAGCCAGCCGACGAGCCCGCCGACGCCGAGCACGGCGGCGTCGATTACCAAGAGCCGCAGCCGGCTCAACAGTTCGCCATCGTTGTCGGCGAAGCTGAACAGCATGCCGACCACGGCGCCGAGCAGCGCCGCCACCGGCTCGCCCCGCCAGACGCCGACGATCAGCGGCACGCCGATATTGACCAGAAACAACGCCCCCCGCCGCAGGTGCGCGGACGTGATCGAAGAGCCGTTCATGATAGGCCCGCAAATTGGCTGACGGCCCCGCAGTGCGTCGGGCGCCCCCCGCCGAAAGAACCGCCGGCAGCTTACGCCATCCCGCCAATGAGGTGAATCCGGCCAAAACGCTCACGGACTAGGCCTTTGCCGCCGCTATGACGGCCGCATTAGCCCATCGCTCGGACCAAACGCTCCGCCGCCCGCCGGAACCCGAACCGTCCGCCGCCAATTGACCCCACAGCGGCTTGCGCCAAGCCGTCCAGCAAGGCGCCGTGGATCGCCATGACGACCGATTTGTTCGATTTTTTCAAACGGGTGCTCATCGTTATTGGCGTCGCGGTCACGCCGGTTCTGATCTGGTATCTGTTCGGCGTCGTGCTGATGGCGTTTGGCGCCATTATTCTGGCGATGCTGCTGCATCTGGGCGCCGAGCCGCTGGTACGCTGGCTGCGCCTGCCGCAATGGGCGGCGCTCACCCTGTCCGGCCTGATTGTCCTCGCCGTCGTCGGCGGCACCGCATACCTGTTCGGCAGTTACATCACGTCCCAGTTCGAGGACGTGATGCAGCGCACCACTTCCGCCAGCACCGACATTCAAAACAGCCTGAAGGCCACGCCGAGCGGCCGCTTGCTGCTCCAGCACCTGTCGAGCGGCAACCTTTCGCTGACCGACGTCCTGCCGGGCCTCGTCAAGATGAGCACGACCTTCATCGAGGCCATCATCATCATGCTCATCAGCGGAGCGTATCTGGCGGCGCAGCCGCGCCTCTACCGGACCGGGTTTATCTGGCTGTTCCCGCCGCGCAATCACGGCCGCGCGGCGGAAATCTACGACGGCGTCGGCGAAGCCCTGCGGCTTTGGCTGCTGGGCCAGCTGATCGAAATGTTCGTGATCGGCCTGTTGACGACCTTCACGGTCTGGTTGATCGGCGTGCCGTCGCCGCTGGCGCTCGGCCTGATCGCCGGCATCGGTGAATTCATCCCCTATCTCGGACCGATCCTGGCGGGCATTCCCGCCGTTCTGGTGGCGCTGACCAAGAGTCCCGAGACCGCGCTGTGGACGCTGCTGGGTTATCTGGTCATCCATCAGATCGAGGGCAACTTGGTGGCGCCGCTCATCCAGCGTCGCATGGTGGCGATCCCACCGGCGGTGATGCTGCTCGGCATCGTCGGCATCTCGTACCTGTTCGGCGCGATCGCCATCATCTTCGCTGCGCCGATGGCGGTGGTGATCTTCGCCGCGGTCAATCTCATCTACGTGCGCGACACGCTGCACGAGAAGACGGCGCTGACCAGGAAGATTTCTTAGCGCGTCGCGCTTGGGCATCTCGTCCTAAAATCCGAAAGCGTTCTGCGCCGCCGGATAAATCAGAGACCCCGAGTCATCGCGCCGCGCCGCATCCGTCATCTGCGCCGGCACGATGTGGCCGGGGCCCATGATGTGCAGCACGGTCTCGTCAGCCGCCAGCAGATAATCGGCGATGATGCGGCGGTGGCAGCGCCACCACACCGCTTCGGCGCACATGATGGCGCAATCGCGCGCATGGCCGAGGTCGCGGAGCTTGGCGAATGCCGCCGCAAACGGCTCGCTCATCGCGTAGTCGGCGAAGTTGTGGAAGCTTGCGTTCTGCC
>JASHXZ010000679.1 GCA_030043285.1 Xanthobacteraceae bacterium
GCCTTTGTCGGCACCACGGTGATGTTCTTCGCCTTCATGAACCTGATGAAGATCGGCCCGTATTTCCTGCTCGGCCAGTTTTCGCTACGCAACTTCGGCACCTCGCTGGCATTGCTGCCGCTCGCCATCGCGAGCAATTTTCTGGGCATCTGGCTGGTGCGCCGCACGCCGACCGAGCCGTTCTACAAGATCACCTATCTGCTCATGTTCGTCATCTCACTGGCGCTGATCTGGCAGGGCGTGGTCGGTTTACAGCATTGATCGCCGCCTCGTCTTTTCGCTAGGCTGAACAAAACCGGCGGGGAGAGAACCATGCCGACGCCCTACGAGACCGATCTCGACCGCAACCCGGCGAATTTCCAGCCGCTGACGCCGCTGTCGTTTCTGGACCGTGCCGCTGCGGTTTTTCCCGATCAGACCGCGATCGTGCACGGCGCACGGTCCTGGACCTATCGGGAGTTTTTCACCCGCGCCCGGCGGCTCGCTTCGGCGCTCTCGCGTCACGGAATCAAGCGTAGCGACACCGTCGCGGCCGTGCTGGCCAATACGCCGGCGATGCTCGAGGCCCATTACGGCGTGCCGATGGCCGGCGCCGTGCTCAACACCGTCAACACCCGGCTCGATGCCGCCATCATCGCCTTCATCCTCGACCACGGCGAAGCCAAGGTGCTGATCACCGACCGCGAGTATTCCAAGGTCGTGAAAGAGGCGCTGGCACGCTGCAAGGCAAAACCGCTCGTCATCGATTACGACGATCCGGAATTCTCCGGCGCCGGCGAGCGGCTTGGCACGATCGAATACGAGGATTTTTTGCGCGAGGGCGATCCGAATTTTTGGTGGCCGATGCCGGCCGACGAGTGGGACGCGATCTCGCTCAATTACACGTCAGGCACCACCGGCGACCCCAAGGGCGTGGTCTATCATCATCGCGGCGCCTATCTGCTCGCGCTCGCCAACGCCATCACCTGCGGCATGAGCAAGCATCCGGTCTATCTGTGGACGCTGCCGATGTTTCACTGCAACGGCTGGTGCTTTCCGTGGACGCTGTCGGTCGTCGCCGGCACCCATGTGTGCCTGCGCGCGGTGCGCGCGGCGGCAATGTACGAGGCCATCGCCGGGCACAAGGTCACGCACCTGTGTGGCGCGCCGATCGTCATGGCGACGTTACTCAACGCGCCGGCGCACGAGAAAAAGCCGCTGCCCCACATGGTCGAGTTCATGACCGCGGCGGCGCCGCCGCCCGAAGCCGTGCTCGCCGCCATGAAAGCCGCCGGCTTCAATGTCACGCACCTGTACGGCCTAACCGAGACCTACGGCCCAGCCGCGATCAACGATTGGCATCGTGAATGGGACAGGCTGCCGCTCTCCGAGCAGGCGGCGAAGAAAGCCCGCCAGGGCGTCGCCTATCCGGTGCTGGAAGCGCTCGACGTGATCGACCCGGAAACCATGCGGCCGGTCGCGCGCGACGGCGAGACACTCGGCGAAGTGATGTTCCGCGGCAATGTGGTGATGAAGGGTTACCTGAAAAACAAGGCGGCGACGCAGCGGGAATTCGCCGGCGGCTGGTTTCATTCCGGCGATCTCGGCGTCATCCATCCCGACGGCTACGTCCAGCTCAAGGACCGCTCCAAGGACATCATCATCTCCGGCGGCGAGAACATTTCGTCGATCGAGGTCGAGGATGCGCTCTACAAGCACCCGGCCGTGCAGGCGGTCGCGGTGGTCGCCAAGCCCGACGAGAAATGGGGCGAGACGCCGTGCGCCTTCGTCGAACTGAAGCCCGGCACGAGCGCCACCGCCGAGGAACTGATCGCCTGGTGCCGGCAAAACCTCGCCGCCTACAAATGCCCGCGCCACGTGGTGTTCGCCGAAATTCCTAAGACCAGCACCGGCAAGCTGCAGAAATTCAAGCTGCGGGAAGCGGCAAAAACGCTGTGACCGATCCGCTTGAAAGACGTCGATGCCCGGCACGAGGCCGGGCATGATGAAAAGTCATCCCACTTCACTCCCTCGCGGGAGCGACACAAACCGAGTAATCGCCGCGGCTTCCGCCGCTTAGTGCACGAACGTTTGCTGCCGCAGGCGCGCGATCTCGTCCTTTACGTGCAATTTCTTTCGTTTCAATTCCGCAATTTTGAGGCCGTCGATCGACGGGTGTCCCAGAGCTTCGGAGAGTTCGAGTTCCAGTGCCTGGTGCCGCCGTTCGAGTTCCGCAAGATGCGATTCGATCGCCATGTGGCCTTTCTCCTTGCGTTATGAAGTATGCCTCACCCGATCAGGACGCTTCCGGCTACTCTTACCAGCCAATGATACTCCATTTAGGGCGCGGCGGAAGACCCTGGCGCGGGCTCTCCCCTGCGGTGTCGCGCTTGGTCGGGCTTGTCGGGAATTAACCAAGACGCGATAATCCTCCCCGCCGGACCGGCCCGAAAACGTGCCAGGAAGCCAAGCCGCAACTTATCGGCGCGACCAAGGCGAAATGACCAAAGAGGAAGAACGCGAGCTTCGCGCACAGCTGGCGCGGCTGCAGCAGGAGCATCGCGACCTCGACGCCGCGATCACGGCGCTGCAGGACTCGCCGGGCTCCGATATCATCCAGGTGCAGCGCCTCAAGAAGCGGAAGCTGCAGCTGCGCGACCGCATCACCTTCATCGAAGATCAGCTGACGCCGGATATTATCGCCTAGCCGCCTCCCGCTTGCGGGGGCGAGGTGTGCCTTTGCCGCTTGCGCGCGTACATCGCGGCATCGGCGCGGGCGACGAGATCGGCGGGCGTTTCCGAGCTGTCGATAAGCGCCACGCCGGCCGAGGCTCCGACGTGAAGCATGGCAGCGCCGAAGCGCACCGGCACGGCCTCGATCGCCTTCTCCAGCCCGACGGCCTTGGCCACCGCGGCCGTGAGGGTAACGTTCCACAGCAGCACCACGAACTCGTCGCCGCCGTGGCGGGCGACGACGTCCGAGGCGCGCACGTTGCGGAGCAGCGCCGCGGCGACCGCCTTGAGCACCATATCGCCGGCGGCATGGCCGTGACGGTCGTTGACCGGCTTGAAACTGTCGAGGTCGATGAAAAGCAAAGCGGCGCTGCCGCCGTAGCGCTTGAGATAGGCCAACGAGCGCCTGAGCTCGCGCTCAAAACCGCGCCGGTTCAATAATTCCGTCAGCGGA
>JASHXZ010000135.1 GCA_030043285.1 Xanthobacteraceae bacterium
TCGGCCATCTGCCGCCGCCGCTCGTCGCCGGCGCCGCGTTGTCAGGCGACGCCCGCGAACTGGAACGCCTGATCGACGAATATGCGCAGGCCGACGGGCTCGACCGCCGCCGCCGCGAAAGGCTGGCGAAGCTCATCGTCGATGCCGCGCAAACCAGCGGCTTGGCGCGTGAGGTTGGGTTAGCCGGCGAATGCGAACCAGATGACGCGCTACGCCGTATCGACGCCTGGCTGTGCGATCTGAAAGACCTCGCGATCAAAGACGGCCTGCACGTTTATGGCCGCGTACCGCCCGGCTGCAACGATCCGCTATGGCAGGCGAGCGCCGCCGCCGAGCGCGACGCGCTGATCGCTGCGCTCGATGGCCGCCGCGTCGCACCCGGACCGGCCGGCGCGCCGGCACGCGGCCGGCGCGACGTGCTGCCGACCGGGCGCAATCTGTTCACCGCCGATCCGCGCGCCATGCCGACGCCGACCGCGATGGATTTCGGCCGGCTCGCCGCCGACGAAATCGTGCGCGCGCATCTGCAAAATCACGGCGAACCGCCGCGCGCGGTGATCGTCGATCTGTGGGGCAGCGCCACCTTGCGCGCCGGCGGCGAGACCATCGCGCAGGGTTTTGCACTGATGGGCTGCCGGCCGATCTGGGAGCCGGCGACCGGCCGCATCACCGGCGTCGAAGTGCTACCGAATGCGGCGATCGGCCGGCCGCGCGTCGATGTGACCTGGCGCATTTCCGGATTGTTTCGCGATTTATTTGCCGCGCAAATCACGCTGATCGACGCCGCCGTGCAGGCCGTCGCCGCGCGCGACGAGACCGGCGATGAGAATCCGCTCGCCGCCGCGCGCCGCGCCGCCGGCGCCACGCGACTCGATCGCATTTTCGGTAACGCGCCGGGCAGCTATGGCGCCGGCATCGACGATGGACTTTTGGCGCGCGGCGAGGATCGCGAAACGATCGGCGCCGCGTATCTTTCCGCGGCTTCGCACGTTTACGGCGGCGCTGCGGGCGACGGTGACGCTGCGCCCGGCGCGTTCGCGCACCGCATTGCCGGCGCCGATGTTCTGCTGCATGCCGGCGACGATCCGGGACGCGATCTCCTTGAAGGCGCCGAGGACGCGGCGTTCGTCGGCGGCTTCGCCGCCGCCGCAAAACTGCTCGGCCGCGCCGTCGATCTCGTCATGCTCGACGTCACCGATCCGCAGCGGCCGCGCGCCCGGCCGCTTGCCGCGGCGCTCGCCCGCATCGTGCGCGGCCGCGCCATCAATCCGCGTTTCATCGCCGGCCAGATGCGCCACGGCCCGCGCGGCGCCGCCGAGCTCGCCGAGACGGTGGATCGCCTCGCCGCGTTCGCCGCCACGACGGACGCGGTGCCCGGCGAGTTGTTTGATCTGTTGTACGGCGCTTACGTGGCGGACCCGCAGGTGCGCGATTTTTTGCTGAGCCAAAACCGCGAAGCGGCGCGTGCCATCGCCGAGCAGCTTGACGCGGCGCGCCGGCGCGGTTTTTGGCATCCGCGCCGCAACGACGTCGACGCCGGCCTTGCGGCGCTGCGCGCGGAGGCGGCACCATGAACGCATCTCTGCGCCGCGGCGTTTGTCCCGGATTGTCGGCGCCGCTGCCAACCGGCGACGGATTATTGGTGCGCATGCGGCCGCCCGGTCCCATTCTGCTCGCGACGTTCGGCAAGCTGTGTGCTCTGGCGGGCGAATGCGGCAACGGCATCATCGAAATCACCGCGCGCGGCAGCATTCAGGTGCGCGGCTTGAGCGTCGCGTCGGCGCCGCGATTTGCCGCCGATGTCGCCAAGCTCGGCATCGCGGTCCAGGACGACGTACCAATTCTGATCAATCCGCTGGCCGGATTGACAGCCGACGACATCATCGATGCGTGTGCGCTTGCCGCCGAGCTGCGCCGCGCTTTGGCGCGCCAGCCGTTCACCGCGAAGTTAAGCCCAAAAATTTCCGTCGCGATCGACGGCGGCAGCGCGCTCAACCTCGATGCCGTCGCAGCGGACATCCGACTGCGCGCTGCGGTCCGGCACGGCGACGCCGTTCTGCAGCTTAGCGTCGGAGGCGATGCGACGAGCGCAACACCGCTTGGCCGTGTCGCTCTCGGCAATGCCGCCGAGGCGGCCGTGCGGCTCCTCGATGTGCTGGCGAAACGCGGGCGCAACGCGCGGGCGCGCGACCTCGTTGCGGCCGAAGGAGTCGCGCCGTTCCATTCCGCTGTTGCCGGTCTTCTGATCGGCGAAGCCACACGAGGTGTCACACACCCTGCTGCCGAGGTCATCGGCACGCATCCCCTGCGGGACGGCTCGTACGCGCGCGGCATCGCCCTGCCCTTCGGCCACGCGGATGCTTCATTGCTGCAAAATCTGCTCCAGGTTGCCGAACAGGCTGGAGCAAACAGACTGATTGCGGCTCCCGGCCGCACGCTCATTGCGGCCGGTTTGCCGCTCGGTGAACTATCCGATTTCGCCGCCGCAGCCGAGGAGCTCGGCTTCATCAGCCGACCGCACGATCCGCGTCGCCGTGTCATCGCCTGCGCGGGCGCGCCGTTCTGTGCGTCCGGGCACATTGCGACCCGCGCGCTCGCGCCGCGCCTTGCCGAGACCGTGGCGCAGCTTCACGACGGCCTTGCTACAGTCCATCTGTCCGGCTGCGCCAAGGGCTGCGCCCATCCTAAAAAGGCGGCGCTCACGATTGTCGGGTCGCCGCACGGCTGCGCGCTCGTATCCCATGGCTCGGCGCAGGATGCCCCGTTCGCGGTGGTTGCGAGCGACGAACTGCCGGCCGCGATTGCCGATTACGCACGCAGACCAAACAAGCGCGAGGCGCGCCGTGTCTGAACGCGCGACCCATCTGCACGACGGCGCCGAGATCTATCGGCGTTCGTTCGCCATCATCCGCGCCGAAGCCGACTTGTCGCGGTTTTCCAGCGACGAAGCCGACATTGCGGTGCGCATGATCCACGCCTGCGGCCAGACCGAGCTGGCGC
>JASHXZ010000680.1 GCA_030043285.1 Xanthobacteraceae bacterium
GTCCTCAACGACGGCGACACCCATGCGCTTGAAAATATCGGCGAAGCTTTCGCCCGTGCCGTCGTTCGCGGCGACCTTGCCGTCCTGGAGCATCAGATCGTCGGTGCTGCGGCCGGCGAGCGGCCCGTCATTGGCGGTGACCGCGGCATGGAACAGCCTGGCGCGAATGAGCTCGCAGGTCTTCTTGACGGCGCTGCATGAACTCGCGGTGGTATTGGAGCCGCCCGCGACCGGCGCCGGCGGCAGCCGCGAGTCGCCGATCTCGACGGTGACGGACGCAAGATCGATGCCCAGACGCTCGGCCGCCATCTGGCCGATGACGGTGTAGGCGCCGTTGCCGATCTCATGGGCTGCGATCTGCACGCGCGCCTCACCGTTCGGCGCAAGCCGCACGCGCGCCGCCGCCGGGCCCGTATGGGTTGGATAGAGCGCGGTGGCGCAGCCATAGCCGACCAGCCAGTCGCCGTCGCGCGTCGAGCCGGGTTGCGGGTTGCGATCCTTCCAGCCGAAGGCCTCGGCGGCCTGGTCGTAACACGCCATCAACGAGCGGCTCGAAAAAGGCTTATTGCCGATCGGGCTGTTCATCGTGTCGTTGACGCGGCGGAACTCGATGGGGTCCATGCCGAGCTTTTGCGCCATCTCATCCATCGCGCTTTCCAGCGCGTAGATGTACGGCACGACCGGCGGCGAGCGCATGAAGCCCGGCGTGTTGCGGTCGGCGTGGACGACATTGACCTTGGTGGCGACGGCGCCGAACGCGTACAGCTAGGCGCTGTCTTCGACGCCGGCGACCACATACGGATCAGGCCGCGAACTGACCTCGAAACCTTCGTGGCTGTAGCCGACGAGTTTGCCGTCGCGATTGGCGCCGAGGCGGATGTGGTGAAGCGTTTCGGCGCGATAGGTCGCGATGGTAAATCCTTGCGCGCGCGTCGGGACGAGCTTCACCGGCCGATTGAGCCGTTTTGCCGCGAGCGCGATCATCGCGGTCCGCGGCGTCATCGTGCCCTTGGAGCCGAACGCGCCGCCCACATAGCTGCTGACCACCCGCACCTTGTCCGGATCGATGCCGAGCCGCTGCGCGACGCCGTTCTTCAGCCCGTAGACGAACTGAGAGGGCTCGTAGACCGTTAGGCGGTCCCCGGTCCACGCGCAGGTGGTGGTGAACAGCTCCATCGGATTATGGTGCTGCGTTGGCGTTTCATATTCGACATCGATGACAACCGGCGCGCCGGCGAGCGCCGCTTCGGCGTCGCCGGCCTGCGGTACGTGCTTGTGCTGCGGTGAAACCTTGGTGGCATCCTCTTGGGTCACTCCGGGCGAGCCGAACGTCGCCGACGGCGTCTGTTCCGAGTAGGTTGCCTTGACGCGGGAGGCCGCCTCGGTCGCGCCTTCAAAAGTGTCGGCAACGACCACGGCGATGATCTGGCCGGCCTGCCGAATCTCGGGCCCGAGGTCCTCGATCGAGGTCGACGAACCCTGACCGAACTTGACGGCTTTCAGCTCGCCCGTGTTGTCGTGCGTCAGGATATCGAGGACACCGGGGACCGTACGCGCGCCGTCGACATCGAGACGTTCGATCCGCCCGTTGGCGATGGTGCTCGTCACCAGAACTGCGAAGGCCGGATTGCCGACCGGCACGTCCGAGGGATAACGCGCCTGCCCGGTGACTTTCAGCCGCGCATCGACGCGCGGCGCAGGAGCGCCCATGTTGGCTTGCGGCGTCGGTGCGGCTGCATTTGCCATCTAAATCTCCAAAGCAGCGGCCTGCTGCAGCGCGCGGCGCAACGTGCGCTTGCCGAGTTCGATCTTGAAATCGTTGCCGCCGTGGCCTTGCGCGCCGGCAAAGGCGGCATCCGCCGCAGCCATTGCTGTTTGGTCGTCGAGTGCTTTGCCGCGCAGCGCAGCCTCAGCCTCTACCGCGCGCCAGGGCACTGTCGCGACGCCGCCGAGCGCAATGCGCACGTTGCGCACGGCACCGTCCGCGAGATCGAGCGCAACGGCCGCCGAGGCAAGTGCGAATTCGTAGGATTGCCGGTCGCGCACTTTCAGATAGAGCGAGCGGCGGAGCCACGAAGCGGCAGGCACCGTGAACGATACGATCAGCTCGCCTGGGCGCAGCGTGGTCTCTTGATCCGGCGTGTTGCCCGGCTGGCGATGCAGCTTGGCGAACGGGATGGTCCGCGCGCCGTCCGCACTGGCAAGGTCGACTGTTGCATCGAGCGCGATCAGAGCCTGAGCGAAGTCGCCCGCATACGTCGCGATACAATGATCGCTGCCGCCGAGCACCGCATGCGTGCGGTTGATGCCGTCGAGCGCCGCGCAGCCCGAGCCGGGATTGCGCTTGTTGCAAGCCGCATACGAGACATCGCGAAAATAGGTGCAGCGCGTGCGCTGGAGCACGTTGCCGCCAAGACTGGCCATGTTGCGAAGCTGCGCACTGGCGGCAAGCTGCAAGGCCTGCGCGATCACCGGGTAACGATGTCGAACGTCCGGATGATCGGCAGCGTCAGCCATGCGCACCAAGGCGCCGAGACGCAGCCCGCTTTGACCAAACGCGATGCGTCCGTACCGGCTATCTTGCAGGGCATTGATGTCGATCAGGCGCTCGGGACGCATCACGTCGAGCTTCATGAGGTCGACGAGGGTGGTGCCGCCGGCCAAATATGAAGCTGGCGCGGAACCTGCGGTGCTGGCGGCCTGCGTTGCTGCCGCCCAATCGCTGACGCGTTCATAGACGAACGGCTGCATGGCTTAATCTCGGCTCGCTGTCTTCATCACCGGCTTCGCCTGGCGCACGGCGGCGACGATGTTCGGATAGGCCGCACACCGGCACAGATTGCCGCTCATGTACTCGCGAATATCGGCATCGCTTTCGGCGTGGCCTTCGTTGACGCAGGCGATCGCCGACATGATCTGTCCGGGCGTGCAGTAACCGCACTGAAACGCGTCGTGATCGATGAAGGCCTGCTGCATCGGATGCAGCTCGCCGTCGTTGGCGAGGCCCTCGATGGTGGTGACGGCGCGACCTTGCGCGGCGACCGCGAGCGTCAGGCAGGACACGACCCGACGGCCATCGAGCAGTACCGTGCAGGCGCCGCATTGGCCGTGATCGCAGCCTTTCTTGGTGCCGGTCAGCGCCAGATGCTCGCGCAACAGGTCCAGGAGAGATGTGCGAGGGTCGACCGCAAGCTGGTGATCGCGGCCGTTGACGGCGAGCTTGAAATTCGCGAGCGCTCGCGCGCTGCCGGTACCTGCGTCTGCCGCGGTGTCGGCGCGCGAGGCGCGGGCAAACGCCGGCACGGCGGCGGCCGTCGAGACGCTTGCCATCAGGAATCGCCTCCGGTTTGTGCCAGATCGCCGCGGATCCTTGGCCGCGATATCGTGATTGTTCATGGCCGTTCAAAAGCTGGGTGCGTCGCGTCGGCGCGACTGTGGTGCATGGCTAACAGCGTTCGGCCAACACCCGTTCCAAGAACCGGCAGCTTCTGCCGGAAATATTCCGGGCAGGAACTTAGGGCAGCGCCCGATTGCTCATCATCGCGGCCGACAGGGCACTGGCGCCTGCGGGCGGAACCGTGGCGCGGCAATGCAGGTTATGGCGTGAGTGTGAAGCAATTTCCTCAGTCGAATTGCGCCGACGCCAAATTATTGCGGAGTTATGTCACGTTCGTCGTCGCCTGGGCAATCATGCTGGCGCTGGCGGGAGTAAGCCTCCTGACGGCGTTTCTCGGCCTCGGTGTTTGGGCACCTGTCGTCCAGTTTGGCATCGCTGCGATTCAGGTCAGCGCTCTCTTTATTCTGTTCATGCGCCTGAAAGGACCGCCGTCGCCGACATGGGTGTTCGCCATCACGGGCTTTCTCTGGCTTTCGTTCCTGTACGGGCTGAGCATGACCGATTACTCGAACCGCCGCGGCTGGCCGCCGACCAACACCACGAGCGGGCCCGGCTTTCAAGCGCACCAAAACGGGCCGTGATGTGATGGCGGCGAGTTCGAAGCGCGTGGTAACCAAAGCCAAAACGTTCAAGGTCGGCGATCACGTCAGCTGGAATTCCGAAGCCGGGCGGGTGAGCGGCCGGATCGTGCGGGTGCACACCAAAGACGTCGACTACAAGGGCTACACCCATCACGCCAGCAAGGACGACCCGCAATACATGATCAAGAGCGACAAGACCGACCACGTGGCGCTGCATAAGGGTCGCGCCTTGCGCCGACTCGGCCGCTGAGGTCTGATCGCCCGCCTCCTCCAGCAGCGGACTTTTGCCGTGGACCTCGCCGCCGCCCTTGCCGAAGCGCTGCTCGCCACCCGTTCGGATGCCATCATCGCCGCCGACCGCGACGGCGTCATCCGGTTCTGGAACCCCGGCGCCGAGCGGCTGTTCGGCCATTCCGCCGATGAGGCGCTCGGCCGTTCGCTCGACCTGATCATTCCCGAGCGGCTGCGCGAGCGTCATTGGCACGGTTACGGTTCGGTCATGACGACCGGGCAGAGCCGCTATGGCGAAAGCGACGTGCTCGCGGTGCCGGCGCTGCGCAAGGACGGCGCCACCATTTCGGTCGAGTTCACCATCATGCCGCTGCGCGACGAAGCCGGTCGGCTCATCGCGCTTGCCGCGCTCTTGCGCGACGTGACCAAACGATTTGAGGAGACGCGCGCGCTCAAGCGCAAGCTCGCCGAGGCGACCAAACCCACGGACTAAAGGCTCCGCTATTTTCCGGCTTTGCCCGCTACACGACATAACGGTCCGCTGACAAGCAAGGGCGCGAGCGCATCGCCGGCAACGCGCCGCGGTCTGCTGCGTTGATATTTGATAAGAGAGGCTAAAAGAAAACGATTCAGAGATTCAGGAGGCGACGTGGTCGAGAGAAGGTTGCCCAACGCCCCACGCGGTTCCGCTGCTCAGGCGGATCCGTCCACACTGCGCCAAATCCTCAATCCCGGCGACGAAGCGGCGCCGGGCACGCCGGGAACCGGCGAGGACATCTGCCCGCTATGCCACGGCCAAGGCCGCATCATGCGCAGTCGTTGCCCAAACTGCGGCGGCACCGGCAAGATCATCCGCGCAATCGGCGGCGCTTGATTTGAGATTCGAAACGGCTGGCAGCACGCCGCCAAGCGCGAACGTCGCATCATCGACACTCGTCGACACCCACAGCCAGGAACCGCTGTTTCGTTGCGGCGTTGTTTTATCAGGAAGGTGTTACCGTGTTCACTCGAGTCTACCAAAGATATTCCCACGGGTTAGGTCATTGGTTGCTGGACCGAAGCATGGCCGTGTTGTGGGTCTATGTCATCTACCGCCGCAACCGGTTCAGATCAGGTCAGACCTCGCATTCGCGTTAGGCGGACGCCTCATACAGCCGAGGCGCTCGCCGCCCTAATCTGTCGGCTGCCGCGCCGACTCCCAGACTCGATTCCAATGCCGTTCGTATCTATGTGTCGACTATGGTCGAGTGGCGTTCCGGCCGGACAGGTCGCGTAGCAAAGCGTGCAGGGGCGAAAGCCGTCGCATCGTCGCGGCAGCCCGAGCAACGAGGTCCTGCGAAGGCGGGCGCCGCCGCGATTGTTGTGCGTTGTCTGCACTGCCGGCACGAAGCCGCACTGACCGCCGCCGACCTGGTGGCACATGGCCTCAAGCCCGACACGCCGATCGCGGGTTTCGTGCGGCGGCTGCGCTGCACGCATTGCGGCAGCGGCAGCGTTCTGGCAAAGCGTGTGGCCAGACCCGAGCCGAGGCTGCCGCGCCAGCAGCGCAGCGCGTGATGCCCCACTTGGGCCGAGAAGCGAACGGCTTGGTCACGGCGGCCGCGGTGCCGGGCCTGTATGCTCCCTGGCGTGGACACTGCCTCTCGGAGGACGACAATGCTGAGGGACGACAGGAGCGGCGACGGCGGCGGTGTTCCGGCACGAAACGTGCTTGGCGAGCCGCTTGATCTGTGTTCGATGAGCCCGATGACCGGGTTTTACCGCGACGGCTGCTGCAATACCGGTCGCGAGGACTTCGGCAGCCACACCGTTTGCGCCGTCATGACGGCGGCCTTTCTCGAATTCTCCAAATCCCGCGGCAACGATTTGTCGACGCCGGTACCGGAATTCGGCTTTCCGGGCCTTAAACCCGGCGACCGCTGGTGTCTGTGCGCGCCGCGCTGGCAGGAAGCCTTCGAAGCCGGCCAAGCGCCGCGGGTGGTGTTGCGCGCCACCCATGAGGGTGCGCTGGCCGACTGCGCGCTCGCCGACCTCAAACGCTTCGCCGTAGATTTGGCGTAAACATCCCCTCCCGCGCACGCCGCGGGGACCAACACCTTTGTGGACAATCTCCAGAACCGTCGCCTGTGTCTTGTGAAAGCCGTAAAGCAAAGCGAATATCGCGGTCTTGTCTGCAATCCCAATTTATTCAAAGGGGGGGCTCATGAAGCTCAAGCTCGTTATTACGGTCGCAGTTCTGTCCGTACTGCCCGCATTGGCATTCGCGCAAGGACAGCAAGGCGGCGCGCCGAACGTGCCGAAGCCCACCAAGGCGGACGCGCAAAAGGTCGTGGCGATCATCAAGGGCGACAAGGCCAAGACCCAGGCATTCTGCCAATTGGGCGCGATCAATGATCAGATGGCCGAAGCCGATCAGAAAAAAGATGAAAAGAAGCTCGATGCGCTCGGCAAGCAAGCCGACGCGCTGGCGCAAAAAATCGGCCCCGAATACGTCAACCTGATGGACGGGCTCGACCAGGTCGACGAGAACTCGCCGGCCGGCAAGGACATCGCGGCGACGCTCGGCCAGCTCGACAGCGTTTGCGGCAGCAAATAGCCGGCCCAATCGAGGTCATTGTTGACCTGTCATGGTCCGCGACCCGCCTTCGCTCGCTGTGCAAGCTACGGCGGGTTTAAGTCCACCGAAGCGCGGAGCGCGTAGGTGGAAAGCGGACCATCCGGTAAGCGCGTTGCTATCGGTGATTACTGGATCATCCGCTTGCGCGGATGATGACATGCAACGCGGTTGGCATTATCAGAATGCCATTGCGCTTTGATTTGTCGCGACCGCGTTGGCATTGCCGCGCGGCACGCGATAGATTGCGCGTCCGCGCTATCCGGCGCGCACAAATCCGGAGAGATGCCTAATGGAGCCGCTGCCGAAGGGCGCCAATTTCGTCCGCGCCAAAACACTGTGGGAGATCGGGCTGCACATCGCCGGCAATCCGGCGACGCGTTATGGCGGCAACCGCGACATGGTCGTCACCGTCGGCAGCGGCTCCGGTCCGCGATTTCGGCCGTGGCTGCGCATGTCGTCCGGCTCGGCGATCCTGGCCGAGGAGGTGGCGGCTGGCGGCGGCGTCGATCTCGCTTTCGTCAACCCGTCGGCGCTGCTGACCCAGGCCTATCGTGGCGTCGGCCTGTTCAAGAAACCGCTGCCGCTGCGCATTGTCGCGTCGTACCCGAGCTGGGACCGCTTCGTCTTCGCCGCGCATCCGGGTGCCGGCATCCGCTCGCTCGCCGACATCAAGGCCAAGCGCTATCCGTTGCGCGTCTCGGTGCGCGAAGACCCGACGCATTCGACACTGGTCCTGATCGAGCAGGCGTTCGCGCTGCACGGCTTTACGCTCAACGATATCGAGTCGTGGGGCGGCAAGCTCATTTTGTGCGGCGGTCCATCCGACGTGCGCCGGCTCGGGCCGTTGGCGCGCGGCGAAATCGACGCGGTGTTCGATGAAGGCATCAAGGTATGGCTCGCCGAAGCGCTGGCCGCAGGATTGGTGCCGATCGAACTCAACGAAGACGAATTCGCCGCCATGGGCAAGCTCGGCTGGCGGCGCGTCGTGCTGCCGAAGGCGCGTTTTCCGAAGCTCGCCAAGGACGTCGACACGCTCGATTTTTCCGGCTGGCCGATCTACTGCAATGCCTCGCTGCCCGACCAAACCGCGTACGACGTGTGCTCCGCGCTTGCTGCGCGCGAGGCCGAGATTCCGTTCGAGAAAGGCAGCGACGGCACAGCACTGCTCATGGTCAGCGACACCGAACTGACGCCTATGGACGTGCCGCTGCATCCGGGCTCGGAACGCTGGTATCGCGAGCATAGTAAACGTTGAGGTAAATGCTCGGCGTACATAACGCGAACAGAAGCGCGACTCCACGGTTTTCGCGCGCTTCGCGCGTCGCGCCGCACCTGTTCGACGGCGCGGTTGTCTGATACAATCTGATACAAATTGAGTTCGCGATCGAACGTCGCGGAACCGGGGCAGTGCGGCGCCGGTTTGAGTCTTGTCTCCTTAAGTATGGGGTGATCCGGTGGCTGCGCGTGCGTATTGGAAAGGCTACCTGAAGCTTTCGCTTGTCTCCTGCCCGATCTCGCTGTTTCCGGCGACCTCTGGGCGGGAGAAGATCAGCTTTCATCAGCTCAACCGCAAAACCGGCAGCCGTATCCGTTATCGCAAAGTGGACGCCGAG
>JASHXZ010000681.1 GCA_030043285.1 Xanthobacteraceae bacterium
GGCGCGAATGAGCATGAGCCGGGGCCAGATCAAGATCGCCGCCGTTGCCGCCGTGCTGGCGGCGGTCGCATTGATCGTGCCGCATACGAGTTCGTTCATCATTTTGCTGGCAACCCGCGCTTTCGCCTTTTCGATCCTGGTGATGAGCGTCGATCTTCTTCTCGGCTTCACCGGCCTCGCCTCGCTCGGCCAGGCCGCCTATCTCGGCATCGGCGCGTATCTGACCGCGATCCTGGCGACGCGCTATCACATCGGGCTCGGCTGGGATTTCTGGCTCGTGGTCGCGCTCGCCATGCTGGGCGGGGCGCTGCTTGCGGCGCTGTTCGGCCTGCTCGCGATGCGCGCCAGCGGCGTCTATTTTCTGATGATCACCTTGGCGCTCGGCCAATGCGTGTGGGGACTGGCGTATCGTTGGAATTCGCTGACCGGCGGCGACAACGGCATCAATCTGTCGCAGCGGCCGAAATTCGGCATCGACCTGTCCGACGAGGTGACGTTCTTCTACGTCGTGTTCGTGCTGTTCGCGCTGTCGCTCGTCGTGCTGTACACGCTCGTGCACTCGCCGTTCGGCAAGAGCCTGGTCGGCATCCGCGAGCGCGAGCTGCGCATGAAAGTGCTCGGCTACAATACCTGGCTGCACAAATATATCGCCTTCATCATCGCCGGCGCGTTCGGCGGGCTGTCCGGCGTGTTGTGGGTGCACACCGCCGGCATCGTGTCGACCGACGCCGTGGTGCTGACCACCTCGGTCGATGCGCTGCTTATGGTCGTGCTGGGCGGAGCAGGGACTTTGATCGGCGGCGTCATCGGCGCCGCGGTCGTGTTCTTCATCCGCGAATATCTGAGCACGCTGGTGCACTGGTGGCAGTACGTGCTCGGCGGCATCTACGTGCTGGTCATTCTTTATCTGCCCGGTGGTTTGATGAGCGTGCCGCAGCGGTTGCGCGAATGGCGCGCGGCATCCGGCGCCGCAGACAAGCGCGCGGCCATGCCGGCGCCGGCAGGCGGCACCGGATAACTACGCCAGATGGCGATCAAAAAAACGGAGGGAGTAACAGTCATGACGAGCAAATTGCCGAGCGAATTGCCAAGCGAATTGCCAAGGCGAGCGCTTGTGCTCGCGTGTGCCGCCGCCGCGGCGCTGGTGCTGCGGCCGTTGCCGGCGGCGGCGCAGCAGCAGGAGCTGCGCATCGGCATCATCACGCCGGTGACCGGCATCTTCGCCCAGGTCGGCGCCGACATGGTCAACGGCTTCAAGATGTATCTGGAGCAGACGCAGAGCACCTTCGCGGGCGCCAAGGTGGTTCCCATCATCGAGGACAGCCAGGGCAAGCCCGATCTCGCCGTCACCAAGGCGCGCAAGCTCATCCTGGAAAACCACGTGCAGATCATCGTCGGGGGCGTACTCGCCACCGAGGGCTACGCGCTGGCGCCGGTCTCGACCGAACTGAAGACCGTCTATATCTCCTCGGTGACGGCGGCCGACGATCTCACGCAGCGGCAGATCGGCAAGTATCCGTATTTCATCCGCGAAAGCTGGACCAGCTCGCAGCCGATGCATCCGTTCGGCCAATGGGCCTGCGAACAGGGTTACAAGAAGGTCGCCGCCATCGCCGCCGACTACGCCTTCGGCTACGAATCGGTCGGCGGCTTTCAGAAGGCGTTCGAGAGCTGCGGCGGCAAGATCATTCAGAAGATCTGGCCGCCGATCGGCACCAAGGATTTCGGGCCCTATATTCCGACCATCAAGTCCGACGCCGACGCGCTGTTTTCGCTGATGGTCGGGCCGATGGCGCTGCAATTCCCCAAGCAGCTGCGCAATTCCGGCTACACCAAGCCGATCCTCGGCGGCAGCGTGAGCTACGACGAGTCGGCGCTGCCGTTCATGGGCGACGAGGTGATCGGCGACGTCTCGGCGGAGCAGTACAGCGCCGCATTGCAGACGCCGGCCAACGAGGCGTTCGTGAAAAGCTATCGTGCGAAGTACGGCAAGGTGCCGTCGTATTTCTCCGAGAGCAACTACGCCACCGCGATGATGATCGACGACGTGATGAAACAAACCGGCGGCAAGTGGCCCGGCTCGGAAGCGTTCATCGCCAAGATGGCGGCGCTGCACGTCGACGCGCCGCGCGGACCGCTCAGCTTCGACGAGCAGCGCAACGTGGTGCAGAATATCTACATCAAGAAGGTCGAGAAGACGAAGCTGTTCGGCTACGACAAGCCCGAACTCTGGGACGTCGTGGTCAAGACCTATCCGAACGTCGGCCAGTTCTGGACCTACGGCAAGGACGCGTTCTTGAAGCAGCCGGTCTACAGCCGCGACTTCCCGCCGTGCAAATACTGCGAGTAGCGGTGGTGCTTGTGGCTGACACGCTCTATCCCTGCGCAATTACCTCGACCCTCATCCTGAGGTGCTCGCCCGCTGGGCGAGCCTCGAAGGATGTAGGCCGAGGCGCACCGAAATCGGGCTTGCCCGATTTCGGCATATTTACCTGTCCAGATCGGATAAAGCCGATCTGGATGCCTCGCCCTTCGAGGCTCGGCGCTACGCGCCGAGCACCTCAGGGTGAGGAATGAGGGAGTAATGCAACGCCCCGACCCGGTCCTCGAACTGCGCGGCCTGTCGAAAAACTTCGGCGGCCTTCGCGCGGTGCGCGGCGTGTCGCTCTCCATCATGCCCGGCGACCGCAAAGCCATCATCGGGCCGAACGGCGCCGGCAAGACCACGCTGTTCAACCTGATCAGCGGCATTTTGCCGGCGAGCGCCGGACAGGTGCTGATGTCCGGCCGCGATGTCACGTCGTGGCCGACCCACCGCCGCACCGGCTTCGGCATGGCGCGCACGTTTCAGGTCACCAGCCTGTTTCCGAAACTGTCCGTGCTCGACAACGTGCTGCTGGCGATCAAGGGCCGGCGCGCGTCGAAGTTCGTGATGTGGCGCTTTATGTCGTCCTATCGCGACGTTCACGACAAGGCCTGCGCGCTGCTCGAGCGCGCGGCGTTTCTGGATCGCAAGGCCATTCAGGTGCGCCACCTGTCGCACGGCGAGCAGCGCCAGCTCGAGATCGTGCTCGGCATCGCCAGCGATCCCGACATTTTGTTGCTCGACGAGCCGGCCGCCGGCCTGTCGTCGGGCGAGTCGGCGGAGATGGCGCGGTTTCTGCAAAAACTCGACGCCAACATGGCGCTGCTGCTGATCGAGCACGACATGGACATCGTGTTCGACGTCGCCAGCGACATTTCGGTGCTGCATTTCGGCGAAATCCTGGAAAGCGGTCCGGCCGACCGTATCCGCTCCAGCGCCAAGGTGCAGGAAATCTATCTCGGAACAGGCTAAGCGCGCGATGGCCATTCTGAACGTCGACGACATCCACACCTATTACGGCGACGCCTATGTGCTGCAAGGCCTGTCGCTGACACTCGAGCAGGGCCAGATTCTCGGCCTGCTTGGCCGCAACGGCGTCGGCAAGACCACGCTGGTCAATTCGATTGTCGGCTTCGTGTCGCCACGGCGCGGCAAGATCACTTTCAAGGGCGCGGACATCACCGGCCAATCCTCGTTCGCCATCGTGCGCAGCGGCATGGGCCTGGTGCCGCAGGGCCGTCGGGTATTTCCCACGCTCTCGGTCGAGGACAACCTCCTGGTCGCCGAACAAAGCCCGGAACGGCACGGCTGGAGCCTCGAACGGGTATTTGCGCTGTTTCCGCGGCTGCGCGAGCGGCGGCGTCAGCGCGCCAAGACGCTGTCGGGCGGCGAGCAGCAAATGCTCGCCATCGGCCGCGGCCTGATGACCAATCCCGACTGCCTGATCATGGACGAGCCGTCCGAAGGTTTGGCGCCGATCATCATCCA
>JASHXZ010000682.1 GCA_030043285.1 Xanthobacteraceae bacterium
CGGTCGCACCTATTAACGGATCGGTTAACAGAAAACGTCCGCCGAACAAATGCGGTTCGCTGGTTGCGGTTAACTGGTAGTCTGAAAAGTGGCGTCGACGGGCCGGCGCAATCACGCTACGCGCGCCGACGCCCAAGTGAGGCGTATGTGCCGCGCACGAGGATGCGCGACTTGGGAAAAACAGCAGCGAAGCATGACGCTTCCAAGACGGTTTGGTGATAATCGCGGGGCAAGCGAGCGCCCGCCCCGCACCGATGAAACAGGCTCAGACCGCCGCACCGCTTTATCGAGCGTCTCGGCGAACGTTTCGGCGTCGTCGGTATCGTCCAGATAGGGATTGGCTTGTGCACAGTCTTTTAATCAGGAGGTCGATGGTTCGATCCCATCCGGGCTCGCCAGCCGTCACCGGCGGCGCGCTTCGCGCCGGCGACGATAATCGACCGGCCGAAGGCTACGCGGCACGGCGCGATTTCCGCGCGCCGGCGCGATCGGATCTGCCAAGGCCGTGCCGATTGATGATCGATCGCGCCAGGCCCGCAGCCTCTTTTGCCTCATTCGTGAACGACGCCACCAGGATGCCGGCTTTGGCAAGATCCTCCAGCGCTCCATCGTTGACGCGCGCAAAGCCGTTGCTGGCAAAGTCCTGCAGCAGCGACAGCGGCTGCATACTCGCGAACGGCCGCAGGTTTCGCTGCATGCGCGGCGGCGACCAAAAGACGTCAACGCGCACTGTGCCGTTTTCGCTGTCCAGCCGGCATACCACGCCGTTGCGGCCAAGGCCGCGCTTGAGCGTCACGAGCCGATGTTCGGTATCGCTGGTCATTGCGGCCATGAGATTCGGGTGTTGGCTCTGCCGTATCGATCAGCAATTTCACAGGATAAAAGCGTCGTTGAGAATACGAAACGCCATATGCCCCCCTCTTGAAATGAGATGGCTGGGTGTTTCCGATAGTCCTTGCCGAAGAGTTCCGATGCCCGCCTGCACAAAATGCTGCAAGGAGGTGACAACGAACGCGACCCCAATGGGCGCCAAAGAATGGTCCGCGAGCCGGCCGCAAAGGGACTGAGATTGTCGCAGCTTTGGTCGCGCTGCCAATTGGTCGAGCGCCCGCCGCGGCTGCGCGAGCGCTCGTGAAAGGTTTGCTCCGAAGATCAGACCGCGAGAGTGGGCCTCAAACACTCCCCTTAACCGCCGACCGCCGCTAACGAAAAAACTATACCACGTTTCTTTACCGCCGCGCGGCAATCCTGAATCGTTGGTTAAGATAGCGGCGCCGCTTCAGCCGTTGCGTTCGCTGGGCCAGGGTTGCAAGAAAACGGTCGGCGACGTGCGCAGCCGAGCGGGGTACCGTCGTGCTCCGCGAGGTGATAAGGCGTAAAAGCCGCCACGGTCGTAAGCCTCGGCGAGCCGCAGCCGGTTGGCATAGAGCTCGCCGAATGGGCACGCCGGCCTCGTCGAGGCGATCGAATACGCCAAATTTCATGACTACCTGGCCTCAGTGGTAAAAGGGGCTGGAGCCAAGCCCCTCGCCGGGCGCCATCCGGCGCTCAATCGAAAGCCTCAAGCGCCGCTTCACCCGGACACCAGCCATGCCTAATCCTCACGAGCAAAACCACGGACCGCGTGGACCGCTGATTGCGCTCGGCGTTGTCGTGTTGTTGTTCCTGCTTGGCGTGTTCCTGGCGCATGAGCTTTATCAAAACGGAAAACTGGAGGACTGCCTGTTATCCGGGCGCACCAACTGCGCGCCCATTCCGTCGCAAACGCACTAAACCGCGTCCCGCCAACGGCACGAAAGCTTCATGCCGGCGTCGTGAGCGCGCCATAACGTGGGCGCAGAACGCGCCATGGGAGGTTGGGCTTGCGAAGGAGCTTCGGCCATGAACGCCGACATCGCGCGCCAAGCACATCACCTCGGCAGTTTCAGCCGGCCGTACTGCCCGCGTTGCGGCGCGATCCTGCTCATTGCCGAACAATCTGCCTTCAACCTTAATGGCGGCATCCGCCACGATTGGGCTTGCGACCATTGCGGCGAGGAATTTGCGACGTCGGTCAGGGTGTTGCCGCCGCAAGCGTGATGGACGCCGCCGCGCCGGAGGCTTTGTGGTCGGTGGGGAGGTATCTGGGTTCGGGCCGCTTGCTGTGCTTAGATGGGCCGTACACAGCCGGCATGAACCATCGTGGCACTCGCCGGTAGTGGCCGCGGACTTGCGAAGGGCCTGCAATAATGACCCTCGCCCCGGTGTTGATACCGTATTCCAGGGACGTCCACAGGGAGAAAGCCCCATGACTGAATTGTTCGCTCGCCGATCGATCCTCGGCTATTGCATTGGTGGCGCCGCCAGCGCCGTGGTGCTGGCGTCTGCCTCACGCAGCGAGGCCGCCACTACCACATTCAAGGCCAGTCTCGACGGCAAAAGCGAAGTGCCGCCGAACACCACGACCGGCACCGCTTCGGTCACCGTAACCTACGATCCGGCGACCAAAAAGATCAGCTGGGATGGCACCTATTCGGGGCTCACCGGCCCGGTAACGGCCGGCCATATCCACGGCCCCGCGGATCCGGGCAAGAACGCGCCGCCGGTGGTCTGGCTGACCAAGAAGGGCGACCCCAATCCGACCTTCCCGAGCCCGTTCAAAGGCTCGGCCGAGTTGACCGCCGACCAAGCCAAGGATTTGCTGGCCGGCAAGTACTACGTCAACCTGCACACCAAGGCGAACCCGGCCGGCGAAGTCCGCGGCCAGCTCGAAAAGTCGTAAAAAATCGGCGCGCTGGATCGTTGCGTTCGTACCAGCCGCGACTTCATCGACCCGCCGCCCTGCCCGCGCAGCCGGCGGGCTTTGTTTTTGAGAGTGAGCTTATTTGTCAGGCCGCTGCCGCAGCGACGCGCGGCGCCAGCGCCGTGGTCTTCAGATACGCCGCCAATGCCGCCATGTCGTCGCGCGACAGCGGCGCGTAGGGCGGGTACGGATCGCCGACCGGCACGCCGATCAGATTCATCGCCGCCTTCATGGCCGGCGCCAGGCCGTAATGCATCCAGCGGCTTGGAAACAACGCGAATTGCAGCTGCGTTTGCGCGGCACGGGTAAAATCCCCGGCGACGAAGGCTTCGATCACCGCGCGGGCGATTTCGGCGGCCGGCGGCGGCATGGTCGCGCCCGAGCCGCCGAGTTCGAGGCTCGCCAGCAGCATCTGCATGGTGGCGAAATAGCGGGCGTGGCCGGCTCGATCGATCTCGACAATGAGCCGCGACACCCGCGCCAGATCGCGCGAGCTTTCCTTGATGAAATTGACGCGCGGCAATTTGGCGAGCGCGATCGTGTCGGGGATCGACACGTCGGTGCCCGGACCCGGATTGAGATAAAGCGTCAGCGGCAGGCCGGTCTCACTCGATATCTTCTCGAAATAGCCGACGAGATCGCGCTGCGTCGGGGCGCCGGCGAACGGCCGCAGCGGCGCCAAAAGCTGCAGCGCGCCGGCGCCGAGCTTTTCGGCCTCGTGCGCCAGCTCGATCGCGGTGCGAAACGACGGATGGGTGATGCCGACCATGACCGGAACGCGGCCGTCGACGTAATCGATCGTGGAGCGGATCAGCTGCTTGCGCGCTTCGAACGACAGGTAGGTGTATTCCTGTGTCTCGACTCCGGCGGCGACCACCATGGTGGCGGCGCAGTCGCGCACCACGTAGTCGATCTGCCGCCGCAACGCCTGCTCGTCCACCTTCAGCTCCGCGGTGAACGGCGTAAGCGGCGCGACGATTAATCCCGGCTGCAGTCCCGGCTGGCGCATGAGCGATCCTCCACGGATCGCATCATGCCGGCTTCGTCATTGCTTGGGAATATGCGCGCTGGCGATCACGGCGCCCCATTTGGCGATGTCGGAGCGCATCCGCGCATCGAGCTCGGCCGGCGTCGACGCTCGCGCGTCGATGCCGAGATCGAGCGCGCGCTTCTTCAGCGCCGGGTCGGCCAGCACCTCGTGCAGCCCGGCGTTCAACGTGTCGATCACGTTCTGCGGCGTTCCGGCCGGGGCATAAAGCCCATTCCAGGCGACGACCTCGAACCCGGCGACGCCGGCCTCCTGCACGGTCGGCACGTTCGGCAGCTCAGGCGAACGCTGCGGACCGCTCGTGGCGATGGCGCGGCCCTTGCCGTTGTCGAGCGTCGGCTTGACCGCTGCGTAGAAATCAATGTCGAGCTGGATGTCGTTGCGCAACAGCGCGATGACCACATCGGGGGATGTACGAAACGGCACGATCACGAACTGCCCGTCGGCCTTGGCCTTGAACAATTCGGCGGTGAGGTTTTGCGTGCCGCCGACATTGATGGTGCCGACATTGATCGTGCCGGGTTTTGCCTTATCGGCTTTGAGAAAGTCGCCGAGTGTTTGGAACGGCGATGATGCATTGACCACGAACACGCACGTGAAATAGCCGATGGTCGAGATCGGCACGAAATCCTTCACCGGGTCGTACGGCAGATGATTGAACAGAGGCACCGCGGTAGCGGTGCCGTTGGTCAGCAGGATCAGCGTGTAGCCATCCTTGCCCCCCGATATGGTCGCGCGCGCCGCCGTGATGCCGCCGGCGCCCGGATTGTTCTCGATGACGAAGTTTTGGCCGAGCTTGTCGCCGAGCGCCCGGCACACCAGCCGCGCGGTGACGTCGGCAACGCCGCCCGGCCCGAACGGCAGGATGACGCGGACCGGCCGGGTCGGATATTTGGGTTGCGCGCGCAGCGGGCCGGCGCCGACTGCGGTCGCCGCCGCGGCCAGCGCGAGCGTCGCCTCGCGGCGGGTCAGGTTGGGTTTTGCAAGTTCGTGTTTCTTGTCTTTCATCTGGGGAACCTGATGGGAAGGCACTTTCATAGGGGCGCAAGGTTCTGCCCCGGCTGTGCAGGTTTGTCGAGGCGCGCGGCGCTTATGCCGCGGTCAGGCCCCCTCGATGTCAGCCTTGACCTGCCAGGCCTGCATTGTCTCCGCCGCATAATCGGCGAAGCAGCCGGCGGTGATCGCCGCGCGGGCGCCGGCGACGAGGTCCTGGTAATAATAGAGATTGACGATCGACAAGAGCGTGCCGCCCAAAAGCTCACCGCTGCGGAACAGATGGTGCAGATAGGCGCGAGAAAAGTCGCGCGCGGCGGGGCAGCGGCTTTCCGCGTCAAGCGGTCGCGGGTCGTCGGCGTGTCGCGCGTTCTTGATGTTGATCGGACCGAACCGGGTGAAGGCGAGGCCGTGACGGCCGTTGCGGGTCGGCAGCACGCAATCGAACATGTCGACGCCGCGCCCGATCGCCTGGAGAATATCGGATGGCGTGCCGACGCCCATCAGATAGCGCGGCCGGTCGGCCGGCAGCGCCGCCGCGGTGCGCTCCACCACCTCGAGCATGATCTCCTGCGTCTCGCCGACGGCGAGTCCGCCGATGGCGTAGCCGTCGAAGCCGATGCCGGTGAGGCCGCGCACGCTCGCTTCACGCAACCGCGCATCGTCGCCGCCCTGCACGATGCCGAACAGGGCGCGGCCTGGCGCCGCGTCGGCAAACGTGCGCTTGCACCGCTCGGCCCAGCGCAGCGACAATTGCATCGCCCGCTCGATCTCGCCGCGTTCAGCCGGCAGCCGCACCAATTCATCGAGCTGCATGGCGATGTCGGAGCCGAGCAGGATCTGCACCTGCGTCGCACGCTCCGGCGTCAGCTCGACAAGGGCGCCGTCGAGATGCGAGCGGAAGGTCACGCCCTGCTCGGTCACTTTGCGCAGCGCCGCAAGCGACATGACCTGAAAGCCGCCGGAATCGGTGAGGATCGAATAAGGCCAACGCATGAAGGCGTGCAGGCCGCCCAGCGCGGCGACGCGTTCGGCGCCGGGGCGCAACATCAGGTGATAGGTGTTGGCGAGAAGAAGCGCGGTGCCCGCGGCACGCACGTCATCATGATGCACGCCTTTGACCGAGGCTTGGGTGCCGACCGGCATGAACGCGGGCGTGGGCACCATCCCATGCGCAGTCGTCATTTCGCCGGCGCGCGCGGCGCCGTCGCTGGCGATGAGGCGATAGGAAAAGCTCATGAAGCTCGCGTGCGCCGTGTCCGGGGGCGACCTCATTAGCGTATGAGCGGGAGCTGCGCCAACTGTGACGCGGCGGCTCGCCGCTGCCGCGGTGCGGGCCTTTATCGCGCGCAAATGTTGAGGTGTCGGCGTTGGGCGGTCAGGACTCGCGGTCCGTCGTCTCGGCGCGCTCGGCCAATTGGCGCCACTGCTCGGCCATCTGCAAAAGCACCGCTTTTTCACGCACGTCATCGCTCGACGTCGCCAACCGCAGGCACTCAGCGGCATAGCGACGGTATTGCCCCGCACGACTCATACGGAAATTCCCCCGCGCACCGAGGGGAATGCGGCGGAAGTCGGATTGGTTCCGGCCCTCACCCCGGATTTGATCCGGAACTTGAGGCAAAAGTTCCACGTTCCCATCAGAGCTATTTCGACCGCCATCAGAGGCAATTTCGAACGCAACGATACTGGTGAGCCATAATGGATGAGAAAGAAAAATATCGTCAATATGCCGCCGAGTGCCGGCGTTTGGCCGCAAAAAGCCCGGCAAAAGATCGAGCGATTTTGCTGGAGATAGCCGAAGCCTGGCTCGCCTGCGCCGAGGGCGCAGAGCGTTCACCTGCCGATCGGACCAACGGCGAAGGAGCGACAGGATGATAGGCTTTCGGCATCTGCGTGCGAGCCGATCGACGCTCCCCCTAAAGTTTGCGTTCCAAACGGTCTTGTCCCAACGAGCTTGCCTTTCCGGCGCCGCTCTTTCAGGTTAGCGCCGCGGCCCCGGCGTTGTGGGTGAGGGACAAGCATCGTGCCTTGGGTGGCGTCTTGGGTATCGGGCGTTTCGGCCGGTCTTTCCGCGTTGTTGGTTTCGCCCGGCGCTTTGGGCGGCGGCGAGCACGCCGGCCGCAAGCCGGTGGCGCGCCTGCCGCGATTCTCGTCTCGGCTTTTCGCAGCGCTGAAGAAACTGCCGTTCGATCCGCTCGACAGCGGCGTGGTTTTGATCATTGCCGTCGCGGCTGCGGCGCATGCAGGTTTCGTCTCGGTAATGGGTTTCTCCATCGACGAGACCTATGACGTCGTCATGGCGCGCAGCCTGGCGCTGTCCTACCAGGACCACCCGCCGGCCATCATGTGGCTCATCGCGGGTGCCGTGCATCTTTTCGGCAGCGAGAACCATTTTGTCGTCCGCTTGCCGACGCTGATCCTGGCTGCTGCGCAGAGCTGGGTCGTTTACCGGCTCGCCGCGTTTGCGTTCGACAGGTGGGCCGGGCTGTTTGCAGTTATCGCACTCGTGCTGTCGCCGCTGTTC
>JASHXZ010000239.1 GCA_030043285.1 Xanthobacteraceae bacterium
TGACGGTCATGTCGTCGACGAAAACCTCCCAATGCGCCGGATCAAATTTCGGCCAATCGAATGTGGCGGCATGGATGCCCCACAGCCCGGCTCGGCAATCGATTGCGACGCGCTGCCAGTCGATTTCATCGGCGAAGCACCGCTCGATCGGGTGATGGTGCGCTTCGAGCGGCCCGGCTTCTGCGGCGGTGCGGCCACAGATGAAACACCGACCGCCGTCCCGCTCGATCAGCGCCAGGCGCGTCCGGCGGAACAACTCGGTCGTCACCCGCGCGTCGTGCTCCGGGATGTTGACATCGACCTTCAGTGTCTCGCGCTCGACATGCGCTTCCGTCACACCATCATCGGGCATCGGCGATCTCCATCAGAACATCGGGAAGCGAGACAAATCGTCGGGCGGCTCGCGCGGCCGATCGCGCGGCCGGGCGTTGATCAGCGGCGCCCTGCGGCGCCAGCGCGCGGCGCAGGCATCAACACCGCAATCCTCGGCGGTTTTGAAAAAAAATCATCCATTGGAGCATATTCCGTCTTGCGGATCGTACTCCAATGGAGTATACGTGGGCGTGTTGAGCAGGAGACACGAGATGGACCCAATCATCATCCGCCGCGCCGGCGCCTACGAAATCACCTCGGACGGGACCTCGATCTTTTGCAACGGCGTGCCGACGGCGATCGAGATGTTGGCTCGGCCGATCACTGCGGGTGACCGCGTTGTCATCGCGCTGGTCGATACCTACTGCCAGGGTGCCAACGGCAAGAGGGACAAGGTTTCGCTAACACAACCGGAATACGATGCCTATCGCGCCGCCGCGCAGGCACGACGCCCGACGCCTCCCGTGCCGCAGACCGCCGCGACGAGCGCCCAGTCGCCGCGCCAAGCGGCCGAGCGGCGTCACGATGCCCTCTATAACGAGGGCGGGGAGGGCTACAACCCGCACCGTTACGGCGCGGCAAAGACTTACCGCTGAGAGGAGCGTGTGATGGCTCTCTACATCGATACCAGCGCCTGGCGCCTGGTCGACACATCGACGGGGCAATGCTGGTCGCGCGACGAGATTACGGACACCGACGGGCTGTCGGGCGCCGCGTTGGCGCTGCGCTGGGCCGGCGACCCGTATCATCGCATCACCCGCGGTGAGGCGCTCATTTTTGCCGGACACAGCCAGCTCGGAGTGCGCCTGCGCGATGCCGACGAGGCGCGCGAGCGCGTCAGTACCACGTTAGGGACAATGCAGAGCGCACTCACCGAGGAGACCTTCGACGGCGCCGTGTATCGCTGCGGCACGCACTCGTTCTTCGGCGTCAAGTTTCGGCCGCCCGCGACGCCCGAATTGCTTGAGTGGCTGCTCAACCAGCTCGACGAGGCTGAGGCCGTCGTCGCCGCCGTGTGGGGCGATGCATTGCCGATCTTCGAGGAGGCTCGGCAATGACCGAGGGCGCCGGCCGCTATGCGAGAGAGCGTAACGCCGATGCCGGATTTTTCGAGCCTTGGGCCGTCCCCACCAGTCTCGATGGGCGGCCCGTACCGCCCGACGCGCCGGAGCACACGATATACGGTTGGTTTTGGCCCCCGCCACCCCCCGAAGGGTGGGCGACGGCATGGCTGCTGCCCCAACCCGAGTTGCGGCGTTACTATCTCTCCGTAAATTGCTCCTCCGCCGCGAGGATTGCCTCCGGCCTCTCTGGAGCTGTGCGCCAGCGCCAGCACCGATACGATATCGGTCGCGGGCATTGGTACATACCCGCGTCGAGTTGGCGTCCGCTGCGCGCCGCACTCCCGCGGCTGATCGCCCTCTGCACCGCCTCCTATGCGCGGGATTTCGCCGCGCAGGATCGCGCGCGGATGCAGGCGCGCCGCGATGCGGAGATCGTCATGCGCCGGAGGCACCGATGACGGCGTCCGAGCTGCGCGCCTGGATCGAGAGGCACGACCTGTCACACGCCGAGGCTGCGCGCTTGCTGGCCCTATCGTCCAGTGGCCTCAGGCACCAACTATACGGCGAGCGTCCGGTAGGAGCGCAGACGGCGCGGATTGTCGAGTTGCTCGCGGTCGCCGAACGCCCTATTGGATCCGTCCCCTAGCCAACGTCTGCCGGGCGCCGTCACGCTTCCGACGCGCGTCTGCTCACGATTGAACGCGACGGTGCGCAGTTTCTTGTTAAGAGGGCGATAGCCATTTCACCTCACCGCAACCGTGCTGCGGCGCCAGCGCGCGGCGCCGATGATGCGGCGATGCCGCCGGCTGCCGTGCTGCGCCTGGCGATGGACGAACTCGGCCGGGTCGGCGCCGTACACGGCATGGCAGCCCCAGCCATCGCCATCCTGGCCGTTCTGCCGCCACATCAGGAAGGCGCCCGCGGCGGGCGCGACGTTCGGCAGCGGCGCGGTCAGGATGCCGCCGATATCGTAGCGGGTGCCGTAGCCGTCGAAATATGCAGCTGGCAACGCGATCCCGCTCAGCAGCACGCCGTTGAGGTTGCGCCCCTGGCTGTCGAGCGATAAGAGGTCGCCGACCTCGATCGCATAGGTGCGGCCGTCGCTGCGCGGCTCGGTGTAGCGGTTGAGCCAGGGATCGATTAGCATCTCCCATGTCTCATGCGAGGCGACACGCGACACGGTCTGGCCGTCGCCGAGCGTCGTCCGCACGAATACCTTGGCGAGCGGCAGCCCTTCGGACGTGAGCTCGTGATAGCCGAGCGCATTGGCTTGATCGCTATCGTCGAGATAGCAGACCTGCCACGCGCCGCTCGGCGCCGGGGCGCCCTTCGGCACCTGCACAAACCCGGCGCCGACCGACCACAGCGCGCCGTTGCTGCCGACGTCTTCCTCGATCGCCGCCATCTCCACGGCGATCTCGGCATCGGTGTAGGTCGTCGACGCGTTGATGAAGGCGATCGTCGGATCGGTCATGGCGGCGCTGCTCCCGCATAAAGAGCGCAATGGTGATATTTGAAGATGCCCCACGGGTCGTTCAGCGCAGGCACCACCGTTAGGTCGGTCAGCGGCCCGACCTGGCAATAGGGCGCGACGATCGGGATCGTCACCGGCACATCTGTGACGAGATCGTGCCCTGGCGCCGCGCTGCCCACCGTGCGGTAGAGCGCCTTCGGCACCGATGCGAGGTAGTCGGCGAGCTGCTGCATTCCGGGCCGCGGAGGTGCCCAGCACACTAGCCGCGCGATCTCGATGCCGTGGCTTTTGAGCTCGGCCGTCACGAGCGGCGCTTCGGCCGCGCCGAGGCTGTGGCCTTCGACGATAACCGGCAGCGCGTGCGCCCGCAGCTCGGACAGCAACTCGCCGCAAAACGCCTCGATGCCTTCCCAGAACCCGGCATGCACGGCGCCGAAAACCGGATGATCGGTCGGGCGCGGGAATGCCTCGAAATCGTCGGCCCACTGCGCCGCGTCCTGCGTGCCGGGCAGGATCACGACGACATAGCCGCCGACGATCTTGTAGCCCGCCGGCCGCGTCTTCAGCACGATCCCCCAATCCCACGGGAACGGGGTGACGGCTCCGCTCGCCGAGGGATAGCAATAGGCCGCGAGCTGCAGCGCGGCCAGGTCGCGATCGGAGATCATAGAACTGGACTCTTGCTGATCCACGCCGCGTTTAGCGGGATTTGTCCGGCACGACGTAAGCAGCGGTGCATTGATCGAAGCGCTCGACCGCGGCGACGGCCTCGATCTGCGATTTTCCGGCGGCCACGTACTGGCCGATGATTGCGGCGCGGTAATCGTCGGGAATTATAACGTTGACATAGTAGCCGCTACATGGTGTAATCGGTAGTGGGTCAGTTTGAAATCCCGGCCTCTTGACGCCGGGTTTCGGATTGCCGTGATCGATGCCATATTACGTCGATGGCTGTTTATACCGTGATCCCGCGCCGCAACGGCACATTTGACGTGCAAGCCGATGGGACCCCCGAGG
>JASHXZ010000136.1 GCA_030043285.1 Xanthobacteraceae bacterium
GGATTTTCGGCCGCGCCCAGACCTGCTCCATCAGCCGGTTGATGATCTCGATGCCGGTAAGGTCGCCCTTGTGGACGGTGCGGTCGAACGTTTGGCCGGCGAACGCCTTGCCGTGCAGGGTGCCGTCGGGGTTGCGGTCGAAGAAGCAGCCGATCTCGTTTTCCAGTTCGCGCACGCGCTCGGTCGCGGTCGAGACCAGCGTCCAGGCCAGGCCCTGATGCGGCAGCCATTTGCCGCCCTCGATCGTGTCCATGAAATGGCGCTCGATCGAGTCGCCGGGATTGAGCGCGACGTTGTAGCCGCCCTGCACCATGCGGGTGCAGCCGCATTTGCCGAGCAGACCTTTGCTGACAATGGTGATGTCGAGGTCGGGAGCGGCCTTGTGCGCATGCAGCGCGGCGAACAGCCCGGCGCCGCCGGTGCCCAGGATCAGAATGTCGGTGTTGTGCCGCTCGACCTGCATGCGGTCCTCAGAACACGCGGACCAGGAAGATGAACGCGACGATCGCCGAGATGGTCGCCGCAAGCGTCGCCAGCCGCTTCTGGCCGTCATGCCAGTCGAAATTTTCGATCACCAGCACGCGCAGGCCACCAAGAAGATGCACGGTGAGCAAAAAGATCAAGAGAGCTTCGGCGAGCTTGACCAGCGGCTGGTCGGTCCAGTGCAAAAATGCGTCCAGCCGCACCGCGTGATGCAGCGCGAGCGCCAGCACCAGAAAATGCAGCGGCAAAAAAATCGCCAGCGCCAGGCCGGACAGCCGATGGATGAGCGCGGCCAGCCACAGCGCGTCGCCGCGATGCTTTATGTGCCGCGCGATCGTCACAGCACCACCGCCGCCACGGCACGGGCACCGAGCGCCGCCAGCGCCAGGCCGAACAAAAGCGCAAGCCAGCCGGCGTGGCGCTCGGATAGCGGCGACCATTCGGCCAGCACGTTGCGCACGCCGATCGCTGCATGGATCGAGACCGCGGCGACGAACAGTCCATAATAGGCGCCCCAGACGACGCTGCCGTGGGTGCGCGACAGAATATCGGCCGCCGAAAGGCCTTGCCGCGTTGCATAGAAGATGATGGCGATGTGGATCGCGACGAGCGGCGCCATCAGGGCCGCGGTGCCGCGCTGCCAGACATAGAGCCGCACGTTCATGGTTTCAGCTCGCCTTTGAGATACGCGGCGGCGGCGCGCCTTTTCAGCCCGGCGATCGAGGCGGTCGGATTGAGCGACAGCGGGCAGTGCTCCTGGCAGGATTGATGCGAGTGGCAGGCGTGGCAGCCGCCCGAAGCGGCGACCGCCTGCAGCCGCGCGGCATTGCCGGAATCGCGCTCGTCGTTGACGAGCGTCCAGGCGCGGTTGAGCGCGGCCGGGCCGAGATAGTCGGCGTTCCAGCGCACCGTGTCGCAGGCGGCGTAACAGACGCCGCAATTGATGCATTCGACGGCCGCGTCGGCGGCGATGCGCGCCGGGCTGTCGGGCCTGATGCGCGGCATCTCGTCGGCGCGCGTGCGCGACGGCGCGAAGGTGCCCTTGGCGTCGCGCCATTTCTCGAAGAACGGCGCCATGTCGGTGGCGAGGTCCTTGATCACCGGCAGATTTTCGAGCGGGCCGATTTCGAGCCGGCCGCTGCCGGCGACTTTGGCGACGTGGGTGCGGCAGGTCCAGCGCGGCCGCCCGTTCACCGTCATGGCGCACGAGCCGCACATGCCGACCCGGCAGGCGAACCGGTACGACAGGGTCGGATCGATATGGCGCTGCACGTAGGTGACGACGTCGAGCACGGTCTGGCTGTCGCGCCGCGGCACCCGATAAGTCTCGTAGCGGCCCTGTGCGCCGCCGCGCCACAGCGAGACCGACAGTTCGGCAGGCGTTTCCGGCATAAATCTCCTTCGCGCCGGCGCCGCGGCGCCGGTTGGGTATCGCATGTTAGCCTGATTTTACCGGCAGCGGCGATGTTGTATTCTGCCGCGCCTTCCCCTACGTGGATGCTCGTGCGGGTGTAGCTCAATGGTAGAGCAGAAGCCTTCCAAGCTTATGACGAGGGTTCGATTCCCTTCACCCGCTCCAATTTTTCAAATACTTAGCGGTGCCGTTGGAAGTTGAGACCTTGCCGGGCTGTTGTCTCGCGGTGTAGGCACGATGTTCGCTGTTCACCCAATAACCGACATGACGGTGCGCATCGCGAACCGTCGAAAAGTGCCATTAGCCGCTGCGGCAAAAATCAGCTTGCGGATTGCTGCCGTCCTGCTCATGCTGATCGCGGGCGCCGCCGCTTGACGGGTGTTATCCCGCTGCCACCGCTGCGAGCACTTTCGCTTTAGGTGTCAGACCGAGGCGCTGCCAGACGTCGACCAGCGCTTCGGCGAGCGTGTCGATCAGGGCATCGTCGTGGTAGGGGCTCGGCGTGATGCGCAGCCGCTCGGTGCCCCGCGGCACGGTCGGATAATTGATCGGCTGGATGTAGATGCCGTGCTCGGCGAGAAGAAGATCGCTCGCCGCCTTGCAGCGCTCCGGGTCGCCGACAAAGACCGGCACGATATGCGTCGGGCTCGTCATCACCGGCAGCCGCGCGGCGGACAGCACCGCCTTGGTGCGCGCGGCGCGTTCCTGATGGCGCTCGCGCTCCCAGTTCGACGTTTTCAGGTGCCGGATCGCCGCGGTCGCCGCGGCACAGACCGACGGCGGCAGCGCCGTGGTGAAGATGAAGCCCGGCGCATAGGACCGCACCGCGTCGATCACGGCGGACGAGCCCGCAATGTAGCCGCCGAGACAGCCGAACGCCTTGGCGAGCGTCGCCTCGATCACATCGACGCGGCCCATGGCGCCGTCGCGCTCGCAGATGCCGCCGCCGCGCGCCCCATACATGCCGACCGCGTGCACCTCGTCCACGTAGGTCATGGCGCCGTAGCGCTCGGCGAGATCGCAGATGCGGTTCACCGGCGCCACATCGCCGTCCATGGAATAAAGGCTCTCGAACACCACGAGCTTCGGCCGCGCCAGATCGGCGGCGGCGAGCAGCTCCTCGAGGTGCGCCATGTCGTTGTGGCGGAAGATGCGCTTCTCGCAACTCGCCTGACGCACGCCTTCGATCATCGAATTGTGGTTCCAGGCGTCGGACAGGATCAGGCAATTCGGCATCAGCCGTGCAATGGTGGCGATGCCGGTCTGGTTGGAGGTATACCCCGAGGTGAAGACCAGCGCCGCTTCCTTGCGGTGCAGGTCGGCAAGCTCGCGCTCGAGTTCGACCAGCGGATGGTTGTTGCCGGCGATGTTGCGGGTGCCGCCGGCGCCGGTGCCCATGCGGGTCGCGGTCTCGACCATGGCGCCGATCACCTTGGGGTGCTGGCCCATGCCGAGATAATCGTTCGAGCACCAGATCACGACGTTCTTCGGCCCCTCCGGCGAATGCCAGATGGCATGCGGAAAACGACCGGCGATGCGCTCCAGATCGGCAAAAACCCGGTAGCGCCGCTCGGCGCGCAG
>JASHXZ010000240.1 GCA_030043285.1 Xanthobacteraceae bacterium
CGAACGGCGCATACTCGAATGGGTCGCCGAAAAGCGCGGCCGTCCCAATGCGCGCGACCTTGCCGCGATTATCGTCAACAGCGTGGATATTAACGGCCGCCCGCCCGACGACGCGGCGATCGTCGGCCAGCTGGCGTCGCTGTTCGCCGCCTCGTCCGAGGCGAGCCAGAGTGCGCTGACCTGGACGCTGTTTCTGCTCATCGCTCATCCGCGTGTCGCCGCCGACCTGCAAGAAGCGATTGCGCAAACGCTAGGCGCCGGCGCGCCGGCGCTCGAACGCGCCGCGGAGCTGCCCTATCTCGACGCGGTGGTGAAGGAATCCATGCGCCTGTTGCCACCGGTGCCGATCCAGATGCGGGTCGCGCAATGCGACACGACCATCGCCGGAAATGCGGTGCCGAGGAACAGCCGCATCATGCTCAACACGTTTCTGACCAACCGCGCTGCCGGCCTATACCCGGAGGGCGACGTGTTTCGTCCGGAGCGTTGGTCGACGATCGCGCCGAGCATGTTCGAATTTCCGGTGTTCAGCGCCGGCCCGCATGCCTGCCCCGGCTACTGGTTCGGCTCGCTTGCGGTCAAGATTTCGCTTGCCGCCATCCTCACGCGCTACCGCATGGAATTGCCGCCCGATGCCCGTGTCGATTACGCCGTGCAGCCAACTTTCAGGCCGCGGCGCCGGCTTGCAGTCATCCTGCGCCGTACTGACGATGGCAAGCCCACCACAGCCCCGATCGCCGGCACCATCCGCGATCTGGTGCGATTGCCGCACTGACAAAATCTACTATGCTAAATCGCCTTGCATTTTGAAGCGGACAACCCACTTTGATCAAAATTCCTCACAGCTCATCGCAGCGACGCTGACGGCAGAGACATCGATTCCGTCCAGCGAACGGACATTTATGGCAATCATGCGCGATCCGTTTTGCCGCTTCCTCCACGCAAAAACCTCTGTGCCGCACGTTCGGCAGAACTCGTGGATAAGCGAGGTCGACGCAGTGCTATAGTCGGTAATTTCAGTGCCGCCCGATACAAGCGCAAATTGGTCCTCGGAGACCAATGCGAGAAGCAGATCCCGCTTTGAGCAGTACGAGCAGCCGCAAGAAATGACCCGTTCCAAGTCCACCTTGACTTGGTAACGCACCCTTCCGCACACACAGCCACCTTGATGCAGTCGCATTGCTGTCTACCACGTCAATGCGGCGATGCCGTCCGTCGGGCATAGGGCCACCATTGGCTTGCTACCGACCCACGCTTTCTCGCATGACGCCAAGACGCCTCTTCGCGCCAAGATAGATTTCTTGACTTTCGACAATCTTTAATGTTAACCGTTGTCTGCCATAGCGAGCCACGGGGCACAAGGCCGTCCTGGCTACGCTGCAGGTCAAGACACGACGATGTCAAGGCAAATGCTGGCCAAGCTCACCGACGGCTGAGGGGAAATGCTCGTCGCCTCATGGGCTCGAGGTTGCCGACAATGTCGCATTCCATGGCCGAAGGTGGCAAATCGATGGCGACGATCCTTCAGATTGATCAAGTCCAAACCAGAAAAAAGCCAGTCCGGAGGATTAGCGCAGGCGATGTGGCGGTCGTAGCCCTCTTACCTGTTCAATTTTTTGTTGCTTGGTGCATGCCCGAGCGCCTCTGGCGTCTGATTGGACGGATGATACAGCCTTTGGCTGTTCCCCTCTACGTTCGAAGCGGCGTCAGTCATACGAAAAATTTAATTACAACCCTTATCGGGGGGCGGCACAAGAACGCAGACTTAAATCGGAAAGTCATTCAGGAGATCGCGCTGGGGGAGTTCATCTCGATTCTGGAAATTCTACGGGACTACCGGCCCGGTGGATGGCAGCCAGAGATCAAGATAACAGGAACGCACCATCTAAATAATGCGCACAATCTTGGCAAGGGGACAATTCTATGGATCACCTATACGCACGGAGCAAAGTTGGTCTCCAAAATGGCAATTCATCGAGCGGGGTATTCTGTATCACATCTCAGCCGGCCGCGACATGGGCTTTCACCTACGAGGTTCGGTATCCGATTTTTGAACCGGATCCAGACCACAATCGAAAATCGATACATCGCTGAGCGAATAATCATTAAGGATGGTGAGTTTCAGAAAGCCGTGCGATCGCTTATGGCCCGCCTGCGCGCGAACAAGGTTATTTCAATTACCGTACTTCGCGATGCCGCGCGCCCGGCCGAGATTTCGTTTCTTAGCGGACGCATCATCCTTGCAGACGGTGCCTGCAGGTTATCGAACAGAACAGGCGCCGCGCTATTGCCGCTTTTTACGTATCGGGATGCGAACGGCGTATATAACGTAGAGATTGGCGCTCCGATCGACGCTCGACAAGCCAAAACTGAAGAGGAATCGGTCCTCTGCGCTCACCGAGATTATGCTAGGTGGCTTGAACGCTTTGTCCTCGCATATCCAGGTCAGTGGCTTGGATGGTGGACCGTGTGCGAGATCAAACCTCGCTAAGAGGTCAACGCGTGACCCATTATGTGGGAGATAGCGTCAGTCCTCGGCAAGAACTTTGGAATGACATCGCGCACCCCTCCGAACGCGCCGCCCGGCTATTCAGGTAGATTATCGCGGTCCTGCTGATTTCCTCCTACGTTACGGCTTCAATTTAATATCCAAGGCGGCAAGACACGCCCTAGAGTGATTTCGGCCGAGATATAGATCAGGTGCAACTATGTCGATGAGCCAGATGCCACCTGCTGCTGCCCCTTCAGTACCGGAAAGCACAGAAGCAGAAATAGACGCCGGTACGGCGCTTTCGAACGTCTACTACATCTTTTTCATTATCGCCCTCGCGATGATGGCACAGACGACAGCCTGCATCGTGTCGCAGGGTGTCTATACCTTGGTGCCATTCTGGAAGTCCGAATTTAACCTTTCGCAAGCGACCGCTGCCCTAGCTGTCACTTCTCTCAACTGCGGCCAAATCATTTCAATGTATGGCCTCGGCCGCGCGATCGATCGCTATGGCGAACGCACCGTTGTCGGCCTGACAATGATCGCCATGGGGATTGCGGCGGTAGCAGGAGCGGCTTTTGCGAACGGCTATCTTGTTCTACTGTCGATGACGTTTATCTTGGGTGCCTTCTTTGCATCCGCCCAGCCGGGCGGCGTTCGTGCGATTGTCCGTTGGGTTCCTCCCAAACATCGTGGTCTGGCCATCGGATTGCGTCAAACGGCCACGCCGCTAGGGGCCGCAATCGCGGCATTCATGCTGCCGACATTAGCTGAAACTTATGGATGGCGCGCCGCTGTGTACATGCAAGGTGTGATCGGCATCGCGGGTGGTGTATTCTTTTGGCTGTTTTATCGAGAGGGCGGCAATCAGGCCGGACGGGAATCACAGGCCACACCTGGATTGAGGTTGCATGAACTCGTTAGGATTCTTGGGCGTGACAAGGCATTTTGGCCCGTATTGCTTTCGGGCGTCGTAATGGCTGCGTTTCAGTACACTTTCGCCGCGCATGTGATCCTCTACATGGCGGACCATTTTCGCGTCAGCCTCGTGGTGTCGGCGTCATTATTCGGGGTTACACAGCTTGTAGGCATTCCCGGCCGCGTATTTCTGCCGTGGATCGGTGACAGGGCATATCCAGGAAGGCGTGTCCGCTTTCTTGGCCAAATCATGCTCGCTGGGACCGCTGCGTCCTTGGTTTTCGTGTTTCTACCAGCGGACACTTCGAAGTGGGTGCTGGTGACGATCCTCGCGATCATCGGACTCGCGCTTTGTTGGTTTCCGCTTTACCTGCTCCAGATGGCCGAGATGGCGCCCAAGTCGGCTGTCGCAGCAACAGTAAGTCTGGGCGGGGTCCTGTACATGACTGCGATGTCACTCGGGCCTGTTATTTTTGGCCTTGCCGTCGACACGCTGGGTTATACGGTCGCTTGGCTTCTCTTGACGGCACCTGTTCTGGCAAGCGCCATACAGTTGTGCAGACTGAAAGCGCAGCAGCCAATCTAGCTTGTCAGTAGCCATTTCCGATTACCAATACCGCTGAAAGCTCCTCCCCGGCGGGAACACTGCAGCCGCCTGAGGTAACCGAGCCTCGTCACCGTTTTGTCACAACTATCGGGAGCATATGGGTGCGAACCGGTATCCATAGTTTTGCCACCATCAGATGTATAACAAAAAATTCAAAATCAACGGTATTGCAATCTATAGGCGCATTTGATACCAATCAAACGTCAGTGCCTGAAGTTCTCGACCGGGGCAACAAATGGCATCGATCCTTGACCTTATGAAAGCCCGACCTGTCCGCCGTCCTGCCATTGGCGGCATCGGGCGAGTTACGCTCAGCTATGGCGAACTTGCCGCGCAGGCGGAGCAAACCGTGCGCGAACTCAACGATAGAGGGATCGGTCGAGGAGATCGAGTAGCAGTCGTTCTGCCCAATGGCCCGGAGCTGGCGACGGCGTTTCTATCAATCGCTGCCGGCGCGAGCGTCGCGCCGCTCAACCCGGCATTCCGCAGAGAGGAGTTCGAAACCTACCTTTCCGATCTTGCGGTCAAGGCGGTCGTCGTCGAGAAGGCAGACTCCTCGATCGCCGCGACGGTAGCTGAAACACTAAATATTCCGGTTCTCGAGCTAGAATCCGATATGCGCCAACCTGCAGGTTGGTTCCGCATTCACGATATTCGGCAGCTTAAGAGCCCAGCACGGCGCGGGGGCCTTTCGGAGCCGGCCGACGAAGCGCTAGCGCTTCACACATCCGGGACGACATCGCATCCGAAGGTCGTTCCGTTGAGTCATCAAAACTTGGTCCATTCCGCCAACAACGTTCAGGCCGTGTTGCACCTTTGCCCTGACGATCTGGGTCTGAACATCATGCCGCTGTTCCACATTCATGGGCTGGTGGCGTCACTCCTCGTTTCGATAATCGCCGGAGCGCAGGTGGTATGCGCTCCCCCGTTTGACGCGCTCAAGTTTTACAGATGGTTTGCCGAAGCAAGGCCGACTTGGTACACCGCCGTTCCCGCGATGCATCAGGCCATTCTCGCGCGCGCGGCTCATAACCATGCAGTAGTCGGCACTAGCCGTTTGCGCTTCGTGCGATCGTGCTCCGCTGCTCTGCCGTCAACGGTCACCCACAACCTCGAACGACTTTTCAATTGTCCGGTAATCGAAGCTTACGGAATGACGGAGGCCGCACATCAAATCTCCTGCAATCCACTCCCCCCGATGCAGCGAAAGATCGGAACTGTCGGGCCACCCGCCGGAACGGAGATTGCGATACTGGACGACCAGCAGCGGTTTGCCGACCACCACCAAGTAGGCGAAATCGTCATCCGCGGCCCGAACGTTTTCGCCGGCTATGCAGATAATAGAGAAGCAAACGCGGCCGCTTTCATCGACGGCTGGTTTCGCACCGGCGACCTGGGATTCCTCGCACCAGACGGATATCTCACGGTCACCGGCCGATCAAAGGAACTCATCATCCGGGGCGGAGAAAAGATTGCCCCACGCGAAATCGACGACGTACTTCACGCTCACCCGGCGGTCGACCAGGCAGTCGCCTTTTCGATGCCTAGCCCGACGCTCGGTGAAGAGATAGGAGCGGTCGTGGTTCTCAAGGAGGGGATGCGCGCTAGTGAACATGAAATAAAGGAATTCGTTGCTGAGCGACTTGCGAAATTCAAAGTACCACAACGCGTTCTCTTTCGGGACCGCCTACCAAGAACTGCCACCGGAAAGCTGCAGCGCGTCGGTTTGGCCGAAAAACTAGGCATTCTTTGATCGATGAAGGCAATAACTTATGAGCACAAGTCATCCGCGTAAGATCAAAACCCGGGACTGAAAACATGGCGCTCAAACCAACGGCGGATTTTCGCAACTTTGAAGCACTTGACATTCGAGCAGGGCGCATTGTGAAAGTTGAGGACACTGAAACAAAAAAGCCGACCTATCGCTTAACGATCGATCTCGGCGCCGAGATTGGAACTAAAATATCTTGCGGAGCTTACAGAAATTATCCCAAAGACGTATTACTCGGAAAGACGGTGGTCTGCGTGGTCAATTTCGGAACAAAAAAAATGGGGCCAGAAATATCCGAAGTGCTCGTGCTTGGAATCGCCAATAACCAGGGTG
>JASHXZ010000241.1 GCA_030043285.1 Xanthobacteraceae bacterium
CGCCGGCGCCTGCTCGTACACTTTCACGGCAAAACCGGCGCGCTGCAAAAAACCGGCCGCCGTCAAACCGCCGAGCCCGGCGCCGACGACGGCCATCCGCATTGTGCGTGTCATGCGTTCGGCGGCGGCTCTGTCGCGCGCTAGTTCGCCGCTTGCCTCGGCGCTTCAACGCGGAAAAAGCCGAGCCGCTGCATCACCGGTTCGTCGGTGACGCGCAAGAGCAGCGCGTCGTCGCTGGCCTCGTGAGAATGCGGCCGCCAGGCCGGCGCAGCGATGACGTCGCCGCGGCGCCAGGCAAAGCGCTCGCCGTCCACATCGGTCGCACCGCTGCCCTGCACGACGGCGTAGATGTTGTTCGCGGTGGTTTGCAGCGTTGCGGTCTTGCTGCGCGGGGCGAGCCGCATCATGTGCAGTCCGATCGTGTCCATGGCCGGATTGCCGAGCTGCACGCTGGTGCCGAACGCGCCGGTCGGGTCGGGCATCGCGGCAGCCAAATGCTTGAGCGTCTCGCTCAGCGGAAACACGAACGGCGAATCTTTGGTCGGCGCCGCGCCGGCAGATGCATCCTTGCCGCCGTCGCCCTCCTCTTCGGCCCCCTCGAAGAACATCGGCTCGAGCAGCTGCACCAGCGGCACGTCCAGAAAATCGAGCCAATAGGCGCAGGCGCGGCTGTCGTTGCCATGACCGTGGCTCGACCAGTTCGGCGTCAACAGCACATCGCCTGGCTCCATGGCGATCTTGACGCCGTCCACCTCGGTGTAGGTGCCGGGCTCGGAATCGAGAATGAGGCGCAGCGCGTTCGGCGTATGGCGATGCGAGCGCGCCCATTCGCCCGGCATGATCATCTGATAAGCGGAGACCAAGGTACGCACCGTGCCATAGCTCGCGTCCGAGGCCGGATTGAAGAGGATCAGATTACGCCGCTCGGCAAGCTCGGTGTTGATCAGCCGGCCCGCTGCATCCAGCGCGCCGCGCGCCTGCTCGTAGCTCCAGTGCGCCGGCTGGAAATTTTTCTTCGGCGTCGACCACAACGAGGGCGTCTTCTTGGCCCAACCAGGCGCGATGCCGACCAGATCCAGTTTGCCGTAAAGTTCTTCGAGCGAGCCCGATTGGGCGAGTTCTTCGCGGGACGGAATTTTTGTCATGACGGCGCCTCGAGCTGCAAATGTAGGGTAGGCGAAGGCGCGCAGCGCCGCGCCCACGTACGGCCGCTTCGTGTTACCGCGTGGGCTTCGCTTCGCTCAGCCCACCCTACGAAGCGGTTTCGCGTTGCGACGATCCTAGCGCGTTTTGTGCGGTCGCGGGAGCTTCCGCCGCTCCGCGCACCACGTCAATCAGGCGATCGGGCTGATCAGGCATGCGGTCGTCGCGCCAGGCGACATGGCCGTCGGGGCGCACCAGCACGAATTTGCGCGCATAAAGCGCCGCAACCTGCGGCTCGTGCAGCGTGACGAAGTCGAGCGGCGCGCCGCGCGCTCGCGCCGCCTGCAGCAGCGGCTCGGCGTCATGCGCGCCGGCCTCGAAGCCGAGCAGAACAAAACCACGGCCGAACAAATCGAGGGTCGAGCGGCCGTCGGCGAGCCAGGCGTGCGGCGCGCGGTGACCCGGCCGCGCCACCGGGACGTAGCTTCGCGCCTCGTCGGGCGGCGGCGCAGTGCCGTCAGGCCAGCAGATCGGTGAGCCCTCGTAGCGATAGCCGAGATGAACGCCGAGCGTGAACCATTCGCGGCGCATCATTTCGGCGAATTCGCGCCCGACTTTCTCGCGCGTCGCCGCACCGGCCGGCGTATCGTCGGCGATATCCGGATGGGCGCCGACCGAAATCATGCGGCGCAGATTGCCGCTCGCCTCGGCGACATTGCGCGCGCCGACCGGCTGGCGCTCGCGCGCGTAGGAATCGAGCAGGTGTTCGCCGCCCCAGCCTTGGAGAGTCGCGGCGAGCTTCCAGGTGAGATCCACGGCATCGCCGATCCCGGTATTCATGCCGAAGCCGCCGGTCGGCGACATCACGTGGGCGGCGTCGCCGGCGATGAAGCCGCGGCCGTTGCGAAACGTTTCGGCGGCCAGCTCGCGGCGCACCCACGGCAGCACGCTCAAAATCTCGAATTCGAAATCGCAGCCGACGGCGCGGCGGATCGCGGCCTCGATGTCGTCATTGGTGTAGTCGCGCTGCTGCGGCCCGCCGATCAGCGAAAAGCGCCACTCGTCACGGCCGTTGATCGCCACGATCGTCGCCCAGGTGCCTTCCGGCCCGATCAAGATGTGCCGGTACGCTTTGCCCTTGTCGTGCAGTGAGAGGAGATGCGGGCAGCGGAAGATGACGTTGGTGGTGTAGGTCAGCACCGGATTGCCCAGCATGCGGATGCCGAGCGTCTCGCGCACCAGGCTGCGCGCGCCGTCGCAGCCGACGATGTAGCGCGCCGCAATGGTTTCGCGCGCGCCGGTGTCGGCGTTCTCCACCGTCGCGATCACCCGCTCGGCATCTTGGCTGAACGCAACAAGCCGCGCGCGATAGCGCAGCTCTACGGTTTTTTGCCCGGCCGCGAACGCGCGCAGGATCGGATCGAACATGTTCTGCGGACAGCGCTCGCGGCGCTGCGGGCTCTCGGGCGGCGGCGCCGCCTGGCCGATGCCGGGAAAGCGCTCGCGGCCCAGCTCGTAGCCGGTGAGGCTCGTCAGATAGACGTTGTCCTGCGGATAATCGCGCGGATAGGGCGAGGCCTCGACGGCGCCGACGAGGCCCCAGCGCCGGCAAAATTCCATGGTGCGGATGCCGACGAGATCCATGCGCGGCTGATAGATCGAGCCGTCGCTCTGCTCGATCAGCACGCAGGCGACGCCTCGCCAGCCGAGATCGCCGGCCAGCGCCAGTCCGACCGGCCCACCGCCGACGATGAGGACCGGGCTCGTTGTGTCCTGCGCGTTCATTACGAGATTAAGTCAACCCACACGCTTGGACCACTTCGCGCCTTCGGCCTGCCCCATCGCCAATGAAGCCGAGGACCACCGTGAGCGCAAGCCACAAACGCCGGCTCGCGGCATGAACATCGTCGCCTCAGCTAGCGCGTGCGGCGCGATTCCCGAGAGGCGCTAGGCCGAATCCGTCCGTTTCGGTGGCCGCGTCGCCACGCAGCCCACCGGCACCAGTACGAACATGGCAAGGACAATGATCGAGAGTGCGATATCGGTCAGCATCACACGGCTCCGGTCTCGTCGATCTGACGTCCGGTCGGCGGCCGTGGCATGAGGTCGATCGACGCACGAGCGCCGCGGCCTCATCAGCCGTCGACCAGCGATGCTAATTGTAAGTGCTGCCCGCCGAAGGCATCAAAGGCTGCCGTTAATTGGCGGAACGCCGGCAAGTTCCGCGAGCAGCTCAAGGAGAGACTAGCGCTTTTCCGGATCGAGAGCCAAGTCGGGCTACGCCGCCACCTGGCGCGCAGGCATGGCACCGGCGCGGGCAGCCTTGCCATCCGCGAGCAGCGCGCGCGCCCACTGCCACAGTGTTGCGATTTCGCGGGCGGCGCGGCCGTCGCCTGAGAATTCGGTGACGCCGAGGCCGGCAGTAACCGCGTCCTGATAATCCATGCGCGCGGCCAGCAGCGGATCGGCGAGCACGCCGAGGCCGGTCAAGCCCTTGGCCGCTTCGCTCGCCCTATGACTGCGGTAGTTGGGCGGGCATTGATTGAGGACAAAAGCAGCCTTGCGCTTGGCAAGAAACAAGGCGCGGAACGTCGCCGCGGTGGCTTCGACGTCGAGCCGGCTCGGCCGCGCCGGCAATAGGCATAGATCCGCCGCATCGGTGATCAGGCGGACCGCGGCATTGTCGGCGCCGGCAGTGTCAAAGATCGCGAGCGTGAAGCCGACACCCGCAAGACCATCGAGAATGGCGGCAAGCCGCGGCAGGCGTTCGCGTTCGAGCGGCTCGACCATGACCTGATGCTTGACCTTCGCTACGGCGCGGCGCTCGCCCCAGCGGGCGAGCGAGGCCTGCGGATCGAGATCGAGCGCGATCACCTTCTCGCCGCTTGCTGCCGCCGCCACTGCGAGCGATGCGGCCAGCGTGGTTTTGCCGGTGCCGCCCTTTTGCGTGAGAAAGGCGATGCTGCGCATCAGGCCACCTGTTTTTCCATAGATGAAGCGCCGCCGTCGAGCGTGAGCCGGGTGTATTGCGGCGCAATGCCGCCGATGCGGCTGCCATTGGGGATTTCGATGTCGACCGCGAGCGTCGAGACCGATTTGCCGCGGTCGAGCTTGATCTGCACCTTGTCGGGCTCGAAGGCGACGTGGCGGCCGATCACCGCGAGAATCTCCTCGCGCAGGACCGTGAGCAGATCGGGCCCGCTGCGCTCATTGCGTTCGTGCGCGAGCAGGATTTGCAGGCGTTCGCGCGCAATGGGCGCCGAGCCGCTGCGGAAAAGGTTGAAGAGCTTCATGCTGCCTTCCGTCCGAACAGCTTGGTGAAGAGGCCGCGGCTTTCGCTCGGGACTTGCATGGCGATCTTCTCGCCCTTGAGCCGCCGCGTGGCATCGAAATAGGCTCGCGCCGGTGCGCTCAGCGCCGCATTGATCGTGACCGGCGATCCCAGATTGGAAGCGCGCAGCACTTCCTCGCTTTCCGGAATGATGCCGAGCAGCGGCACCGACAGGATTTCCAGAACGTCGTCGATCGACAGCATCTCGCCGCGCGACGCGCGCCACGGATGATAGCGCGTGATCAAAAGGTGCTTGTCGA
>JASHXZ010000242.1 GCA_030043285.1 Xanthobacteraceae bacterium
TTTCGGCGAAGATCGAAGTATCAATTTCGCAATAATTCGATTCACAGAGGCAACCCGAACGTATCGTTCAGGCCCCGCCGACCGACCGACGTTACGATCAGAGCGCGGCTGCCGTACCTGCGCTGCGGCCATTTCAGATCGAAGCAGCGCTGCCCCAGTGCCGGGTCGGGCGTAAAGGCGTCGGCAGCAGCATTGGCTACCCCGCCTGTGCTTTGTGCGCGACGTTTCCTTTGCGTTCGCCGATGCGGACGCGACCGAGCATGAATGCAGCGATTGCAGCTCCCTGGATGGCTGCCGCAGCGACAAAGAGGTAGGGCGCAGCACCGCTTGTAAGCGTTCCGCCTTGCTGCGTGAACTCCCGGATGATCCCGAAGATGGCAGGGGCGAACGCGTAGGTGCCCTGGCTTATTGCCACGATCAGTGGCACGACGCGGGCGACATCGTTTTTCACGAACTCGACTTGAGCAATCATCGGCGGCAACGATGTCGCGTTCCCGATCCCGAAGCCGAACAGTACGACCCCCAGCAGGAGCATCGGGACATGGTTGCCTGCTGCAAGGAGCAACGCCAGCGAGCCGGCGATCTGAATGAGATAGCTCGCACATGCGAAGAGCCGACGGTCGGTTCCGACCGGCATCAGCCATCCGAACAGCGTGCGCCCTGCAATTGCGGATGCGGTGGCTGCGCCCGCAGCCATGCCGGCAAGCTGTGCGCCGAGCGCAGGCACAAGCAACGAGAACAGGTGCGCAAGAAGGCCGATCTGCGCGAACAATCCGAGCGTCATTCCGGCGGCTAGCGTCAAGAACCGCCAATTCCACCAGAGCCGTCGGCCGGGCAGCGGCAGAGCAAGCGGCGAGGTCACTGAGACCGCAATGCTGCCGACGACATCGCCATCGGGAAGAAGCCCCATTTGTTGCGGCGTCTTGGCGCAGTAGAGATTCGCCAGCACCCAGATTATCGCGATCATGACGAGACCGATGGCAAGCGCCGCGCCCGGGAATCCAAGCAGCCCGATCGCGGCGACCCAAAGCGGAGAGAAGATCACGCCGCCGGCGGTGGCGCCATTGTAGGCGGAGGCAAGCGCCGCGGCGCGCGATCTCTCAAACCAGGGCGAAACGATCGCATTGACGGCCGCGGGGCCCATCGTGGCCCATCCGCCGGCGCTGAACAGTGTCGCCAAGAACAGCTGCCAAGGCTGCGCTGCCGTCGCCCAGCCGAAAATGCCGGCCGCGAGCGCAACGCATCCTGCCTTGGTGACAGCGGAGACGCCGAATCTCTTGTAGAGCTTCGGCAGATTGGCGACCACCAAGGCGCCAAAAAAGAAATGAGTTGTTACCGCCGCCGAAACCAGCGCCAGCGGCCAACCGCGGGAAACCTGCACAGTGTGCAGGTAGACTGGAGGGCCGTAAAAGCCGAGGCCCCAGCCGAAGGTGGCCAGCACGAAGGCGGCAGCGACGACGCGCCACCCATAGAATGTCTTTCTTGAACGAGCAGCCGACATATTGCGCCTCCCTGGCCAGCGTATGTCCGTGGGCAAAGGTGGAGCAACGCGCGGTAACAATGCTTCGGAAACGACCGAAGCATCTGCCGGATTAGCATGGTAAAATCTCATCATGCCGACTGGGCCGAGCATCGCGAACGTTGGCGCGCCAAAACGCGCCGTGCTCCGTCGGCCGAGAACCTTGTGGACCACATTGCGAAAGCCGCAGCTCAGTTCGACGGCGTTAACTGTGATCGTAAACTGCCGAACATTCTCGTGCTCGTTGGTCATGCACGCCTAAGAGGACCGCCGGACCTGCAGATGGCTATCGAGGGCGTCCCTATGCCTGAGGGGCGACCAGCGTTTCTTCTCGTCGACGACCAGAAGCAGCACAGCATATGGGAGAAGCAACGAAATCTGCGGGATGCTGCGCAACGGCTCAATCTCGTTGTGCGTCATCGTCTCGCCCGCGGGATAAGCGCCTGGCCGCGGAGGACAAGTCCGCGAGAAAAATTTTTGTTTGGCGCCGCATCCTCAATTTTCTTTCCGCGTGGGATCGAAAGCAGAGAGGTCGGGAGATTGAGCGCCTGATCGTCCATTCGGGCGGCCGTTTCGCCGACGAGCTCGAGCGCCGCATCGACCGCTGCCGCGACGCACGGACGTATTTTCTTAAAGGTGAGGACGTAGCCTAAGCCGCTGACGAAGCACTTGAGCGGGCCATCATCCCGTACAACGGAGTCGATATCGGCAAGATGGATTTTCTCGGCCCTATTCATTTGGATCGATGCCTGATCCGCTGTGCTGCCGCTGCTCAGGGCTGTTTGCATAACCTGTCACCTCAGGAGCGAGGAAATGAATCAAGAGGAAAAGGCCAAATGCTTCGCTCAACTTCACGTCAAAGGAACCCCGTTACTGCTCTACAACGCCTGGGACGCGGGTAGCGCACGATCTGTTCTGGAGGCTGGCGCGAAAGCGATCGCGACAAGCAGCTGGTCGGTCGCGGCGGCGCAAGGCTACCAAGACGGTGAAGCGATCCCGATCGAACTCGCCGAGGAGATTGTTGGGCGTATCGCGGCGAGCGT
>JASHXZ010000243.1 GCA_030043285.1 Xanthobacteraceae bacterium
TTGATCCAGTATATCGTCATTGTGAGGAGCGAAGCGACGAAGCAATCTGGAACGGCGGCGCCGCACTCATTGCGTCGCTTCGCTCGCAATGACGAACGAGTGCGCCGTCGCGATCTCAAATCATCTTGCTCTAGCTAGGGCCCATAGTCCCAATGTTTTGAGTGAACCTGTGCGGCGCGATGCCCACGCTGTTGCGCGGCGTAGACGGATTTGCCCGCCGCTGCATCGCACCACCGACGCAGGCATGACGTTGACGATTTGGCAGAGCATAGCCACAATGGCTGGGCCAGCGGGGCTGCCGAAGGGCCATTTTCGCCACGAAGAACGTTTGCGGAATCCAGGGGGTGAACCAAGCGGGAAGGTTATTTACGTCTTGAGAAATGAAAGCCGGTTTTCCCGATCGCCTTTTGTGCTCATCCGGTGCCAAGTATTTGATTTAGTTCATTTAACTCCGAAATGTTCGTTATGGAGCCATCGAACGAAATCCAAGGAATATGTTCATAATTACGGGGAATTTGAGCCTAATTCCACGGCTCAAGCCGTCTTCGCTCGCTGCCGCCAATTCGCGCCTTGAATGAAGAAAAAGCGTCTACGATCATGGATTATGTACGTGCGCGTAATCAACAAAAAAATGTGTACTTTATTTTTTGGTCGAATGGGCCGGATCGCGTCAGGCGCGATCTGGACGAGGCTTGCACGCTCGGCTCCCAGACCCGCTTCGCTTGGCTCACAATGACGACGGACGGAATGAGCTTACTTTCATCATGCTTTAGCAATGCGACGCGCTTCCGTCCGGCGCAGTCCCCGTCAGCCTGGTCAGGCCGTACGCAATGCCGAGCGCGACGACGATGGCGGCCCACAGCGCGGTGTAGCCGCCGGACAGGTCGTGCGCGAGGCCGAGCAGCGGCGGCGCCGCCATGATGCCGAATTGATTGAGCGCCATCGCGGTGCCGAGCGTCAGGCCGACTTTGTCGGCCGGCGCCACTTCGGCCAGATACGCGACCCACGGGCCGTACCAGCCCAGCCCGAAAAAGCCGAGCCAGGCCGCGAGCAGCGCCAGCGCCGGCTCCGGCGTGTCGGCCGGAACCAGCATGAGGATCACGATGCCGGCAGCCACCGCGATCATCGACAGCGTCAGCAGGCCAAAGCGCGCGCCCGGCGCGCGGTCGCTCCAGGCGGCAAGACCGATCCGGCCAACGACGCCGACGAATTGCACAAGGAATAGAAACGCGGCGCCGTGGGTCAGCGCGATGTGGGCGTGGTCGCGCAGATAAAGCATCAGCCAGGTCAGGATGCCGTATTGCGCGCTCACGAGCGCGAGCCCCGCCACCATGGCGTTGCGCATCCAGCGCTCGCGCAGCAGGCCGGCGACGATGGCGAAGCTGAGCGTCGCGCGTCTCGACGCGGCGCCGGCGTCTTCGGGTGGCGGCCGATAGATCACCGCGAACGCGATGCCGCCGGCGAGCGCGGCCGCGGCGCCGACGACGAAGGCTGAGCGCCAGCTCGAGGCCGCCGCCATGGCGGGCAGGATCGCGGCCGCGATGGCGCCGCCGAGCGGCAGTCCGGCTTGGCGCACGCCCATGGCGAGGCCGAGCCGGTCGCCGCGGAACCAGACCGACACCGACTTGCTGCCGCCCGGCTGCGTCGCGCTGTAACCCAGCCCGGCGATGAACAGCCAGAGCAAAAGCGAAGCGAAGCCGCTGCTCGCCGCTGCAAGCAGCATGGCGACGAACAGGATGGCGGCGCCGAGCCCGATGATCAGCCGCTCGCTCTTGCGGTCAAGCAGGTCGCCGACGAACAGCAGCGCAAACAGCGGCGCCGCGTAGGTCGCGGTGAGGAGGAGACCGGTCGCGGCCGCCGAGAGGCTGAAATCCTGCTGCATGAAGCCGGCCAGCGTCGGCACGCCAAGGAGCGCGAACGAGGCACTGGCCTGGGCGAACGTCGCCGCCGCCAGCACCAGCCAGCGGTAGGCGGGTTTTGGCTGGGAAGTGGAAAGCACCGCGAGGACTTAAGCCGCCGTCCGCCGCAACTGGCCACGTTCTTTCATTTCCATGTGCAGCGCGATGGAGTCGAGGTCGAAGCCGTTGGGCCAGGTCAAAATGCCATCATCGAGGAAGACGCGGGCAAAGAACGCGGTGTTGCGCAGCGGTTCGACCATTTCGCCACCTTCCGCGACCAGACTAGAAAAATCGTGCTCGCCCTCGGTGCCGTCGGAGAACGCGATCGCGAGGCGATAGGCGCCGCGCGGCTCCACGCGCACCACGTCGACCAGTTCGAACATCTGCTCCGGCGCGTTCATTCGACATCGGCTCCCGGAATGCGCTGAAGAGCGGAGCGCCCGCGTGCCCGCTGCCAATTGTCCATCAGCTCTGCGCGGTGACGGCCTGTCCACTCCCGAACGAGACGGTGAACGGCGGGCGGCAGCGTGCCGCCGATAATAGCACCCGTTTCGATGGCCATGACAGCCCGATGGCGCTCATACCCGACATGAAAATGCGGTGGTGGATGGTCGGAAAAGAACATCCGGATCGTTACGCCGAAGAAGGTTGAAATGGTGGGCATCTGGGCAAGAGGGTTTGGGCGTGCCTTGAAATCTTAGCACCTCGCTATCGTTCCTCTAGCTCCGCCGGGAAGGCGGGAAGGGTTAACTCGTCTCCGCAGCAGGATAATTAAAGGCAATTTGCCAGCCGGCGCGGGCTTTTCCCGGCCGTTTGCCTCCCCATATTGATCCATGCGGATTGCCGCAACGGGATCCGTTGGTGTCGGTTGCCTTAACGTTTGGTCGCCTTGATCTCGGTCAGGCGCCGGCGCTGTCTAAGCTCAACAACCCAATGACGATGTTCCGGGTTGCGCCTTTCGGGGGCACCGGGATAGGCCGAGGGAGACATCCATGAATTTCGACAAATATACCGACCGCAGTCGGGGCTTCGTGCAATCGGCCCAGGCGCTGGCCCAGCGCGAGGGCCATCAGCAATTCGCGCCCGAGCATCTGCTCAAAGTTCTGCTCGACGATCCGGAGGGTTTGGCCGCGGGCCTGATCGACCGTTCCGGCGGCAATTCGCGCGCGGCTTTGGCCGCGACCGAAGCGGTGCTGGCGAAACGGCCGAAAATTTCCGGCGGCGGCGCCGGCCAGATCTATCTCGATCCGGCTTTGTCGCGCGTGTTCGAAGCCGCGGAAAAAGCCGGCGAAAAGGCTGGCGACTCGTTCGTCACCGCCGAGCGGCTTTTGTTGGCGCTGGCGCTCGATAAATCGAGCGAGGCCGGCAAAATCCTGGCCAAAGCCGGTGTCACCGCGCAAAACCTCAACGCCGCGGTCGAAGCCTTGCGCAAGGGCCGCACTGCCGACTCGGCGTCGGCCGAGAACGCCTATGACGCGCTCAAGCGTTACGCCCGCGACCTCACGCAAGCCGCCCGCGAAGGCAAGCTCGATCCGGTGATCGGCCGCGATGAAGAGATCCGGCGCACCGTCCAGGTGCTGTCGCGGCGCACCAAGAACAACCCGGTGCTGATCGGTGAGCCCGGCGTCGGCAAGACCGCCATCGTCGAGGGCTTGGCGCTGCGCATCGTCAACGGCGACGTGCCCGACAGCCTGCACGACAAGAAGCTGCTCGCGCTCGACATGGGCGCACTGATCGCCGGCGCCAAATATCGCGGCGAGTTCGAGGAGCGCCTCAAAGCCGTGCTGCAGGAAGTGACGGCGGCGGCCGGCGCCTACATTCTCTTTATCGACGAGATGCACACCATCATCGGCGCCGGCAAAGCCGACGGCGCCATGGATGCCTCGAACCTGCTCAAGCCGGCGCTTGCCCGCGGCGAACTGCATTGCATCGGCGCCACCACGCTCGACGAATACAAAAAGCACGTCGAGAAGGACGCTGCCCTGGCGCGGCGCTTCCAGCCGATCTATGTCGACGAGCCGACGGTCGAGGACACGATCTCGATCCTGCGCGGCCTGAAGGACAAGTACGAGGCGCATCACGGCGTGCGCATCACCGATGGCGCGCTGGTCGCCGCCGCGACCTTGTCGAACCGCTACATCACCAACCGCTTCCTGCCGGATAAGGCGATCGACCTGGTCGACGAGGCGGCGGCGCGGCTGAAGATGCAGGTCGACTCCAAACCCGAAGAGCTCGACTCCATCGACCGCGAGGTCATCCGGCTCAAGATCGAGCAGGAGGCGCTCAAGAAAGAGCACGATCCCGGCTCGCGGGGGCGGCTCAACGGCCTCGAGGCCGAACTGAAGGCGCTGGAGAAGAAGTCCGCCGACCTGACCGCGCGCTGGAAGTCCGAGAAGGAAAAGCTCTCGGACGCGCAAAAGCTCAAGAACGAGCTCGACCAGTTGCGCGCCGAGTTGGCCAATGCGCAGCGCCGCGGCGATTTCCAGCGCGCTGGCGAGATCGCCTACGGCCGCATCCCGGAGATCGAGAAAAAACTCAAGACCATGGAGGCCGACGATAACCGCGCCGCCATGGTGGACGAGGCGGTTACCGCCGATCACATCGCCCAGGTGGTGTCGCGCTGGACCGGCATTCCGGTCGACCGCATGCTCGAGGGCGAGCGCGAGAAGCTTCTCCGCATGGAGCAGCAGATCGAGAAGCGCGTGGTCGGCCAGGACGAGGCGGTGAAAGCCGTTTCGACCGCGGTGCGCCGCGCTCGCGCCGGCTTGCAGGATCCGAACCGGCCGATCGGCTCGTTCATGTTCTTAGGCCCGACCGGCGTCGGCAAGACCGAGCTGACCAAGGCGTTGGCCGAGTATTTGTTCGACGACGAGCACGCGCTCATCCGCATCGACATGTCCGAATACATGGAGAAGCATTCGGTGGCCCGCCTGATCGGCGCGCCGCCCGGCTATGTCGGCTATGAGGAGGGCGGTGCCTTAACGGAAGCCGTGCGGCGGCGGCCTTATCAGGTCGTGCTGTTCGACGAGATCGAGAAGGCGCACCCGGACGTGTTCAACGTGCTGCTCCAGGTGCTCGACGACGGCCGGCTCACCGACGGCCAGGGCCGCACCGTCGACTTCCGCAACACGCTCCTGGTCATGACCTCGAATCTCGGCGCCGAATATCTGGTCGCGCAGGCCGACGGCGAGGACACCGACAAGGTGCGCGACGTGGTGATGGCCGAGGTGCGGGCGCGGTTCCGGCCGGAATTCCTCAACCGCGTCGACGAGATCATCCTGTTCCATAGGCTCAAGCGCGAGCACATGGGGCGTATCGTCGACATCCAGCTGCGCCGGCTGCAGCAGCTGCTCGACGAGCGCAAGATCGTGCTCAAGCTCGACGCCAAGGCGCGCGAGTGGCTCGCCGACAAGGGCTACGATCCGGCCTACGGCGCGCGCCCGCTCAAGCGCGTGATCCAGAAATCGGTGCAGGACCCGCTCTCCGAGCTGATCCTGTCCGGCCGGGTCAAGGACGGCGACACCGTGTCGATCTCGGCCGGCCGGGCCGGCCTCACCTTCAACGGCACCGCGATAGCAGCGGCGGCTTAACCGTCATTGCGGGCGAAGCGAAGCAATCCAGTGCCGCGACGCCGCCTGGATTGCTTCGTCGCGGAGCTTGTCATCGGGCCGGCCACTTCGGGCCGGACCCG
>JASHXZ010000244.1 GCA_030043285.1 Xanthobacteraceae bacterium
AACTTCGCCATCCACACGAACATGTACGTGGCGAGTTCCTGCGCCCAGGACAGATTGATCGAGGCGAGCGAGACGTAGACCCAGTTGGCGCCGACCTGCAGAAACACCAGGCCGTGCACGCCGGCCCAGCGGGCGATGTTCGCGGCGTTGCTGGCGCCGTAGCGATGCACGACGGCAACGAACGTGACAATCGTGGCCGCGCCGATCAGCGTGGCGATGATCCATTCTTCAAGCCGATCGAGGATACGGTCGAGCACCGGCTTGCCTGCTGCGGTTCCTCCCGGGCGGGCCGGGAGGAGCAAAACGCGTTACGACTGCGGTGGTACGAAGCCTGAGGCTTTGTAGATTTTTTCCAGGAAATCCTTGCCGAAGCGGCTCTGCATTTCCTTGTGCACCGGCATCAGCGCAGCCACCCAGGCCTTTTTCTCGGCGTCGGTCAGGACGTGAAACTGCATCTTTCCGGTCGCCTTGATCTTGTCGAGCGCGTCGACATTGTCCTTGGCGGCCGTTTCGTTGAAGTACTCGGTCGACTCCTTGACGGCGCGGTCGACTTGCGGCCGTACGTCGGCGGGCAGCGAATTCCAGAACTTTGTGTTGGTGAGCAGCGAATACGTCAGGCGGCCGTGATTGGAGACGGTGAGGTATTTCTGCACATCGTAGAACTTTTGCGTCCAGATGTTGGACGGCACATTGTCCTCGCCGTCGACCACGCCGGTCTGCAGCGCTTGATAGAGCTCGCCGAAAGCGATGATCTGCGGAATGGCGCCAAGCTGGCGCGCGGTGGCGTCCAGCACCTTGCTGCCCTGGATGCGCATCTTCATGCCGCGGAAATCCTCGGGCATGAGCAACGGCTTGCTGGCCGTGTAGACGTAGGTGCCATTGTCCCAATAGGCGAGCGGCGTTACGCCCTTGGTCTCGAGCTTCTTGTTGAGCTCGGCCATCATCGGGCTCGCCATCATCTGCCGGGCGTGCGTGTCGTCGGTCATCAGGAACGGCAGGTCGAAAATGTCGAACTCGCGCACGCCGAGCGGGCCGAATTTCGAGATCGACGGCGCCAGCAGCTGCACCGAGCCGAGCTGCAGGGCCTCCAATTCCTCCTTGTCCTTGTATAGTGAGGAGTTCGGGTAGACCTCGACCTTGACTTTGCCGTTGGTGTATTTTTCGGCAAGTTCCTTGAAGACGTTCGCCGCCTTGCCCTTGGGCGCCTCAGGCGACACCACGTGGCTGAACTTGATCACGATCGGCGCTTGCGCCGAGGCGGTCCCGGCGAACGCAAGGACCAGCGCAGCGGCCAGCGCCACAGCAAAACGCTTCATGATGTCCCCCCTGGGCGGCCGCAGCGACCGCCGCTTATGTGGCTTTTTTCATAGCGCGAATGATCGGGCCGGCCAAGCGGCCTTTAGAATGAGGCGCTCTTAACTGACCGGCGGGACCGCGGCCTACAACAGCGCTCCGGGATTCTTTCTGTAGCGGTTCACGAACGCATCGGCTGTCATGAAGGCCAGCGCCTGGATGGTCAGTGTCGGATTGAAGCCGCTCATGGTCGGATGATTGCCGCTGCCCATGACGAACAGGTTCGGGATATCCCAGGTCTGGCCGTATTTGTTGACCACCGATTGCTTCGGATTGTTGCCCATGCGGGCACCGCCCTGATGATGGCCGCCCGGCGCGCCGGGACCGAACGGCGCGGTCCAGACGTGTGCCGCGCCCATCGCCTGGCCGATCTCGACCATTCTGTTCTGAATGAACTCGACGCGGGCGCGCTCGTTCGGCCGGCGCCAGTCGTAGGTCATGCGCGGCGCCGGCAGGCCCCAGGCGTCGTGAACGCGCGGATCGAGATCGATGGTCTGATCCGCGTAGGGCAAGTTCTCGGTCTGGCCGGTGAGCGCGGTGTGCCGTGTGTAGTATTTGGCGAAGAAGTCGCGGTACGCGGCGCCCCATTGCGGCACGTCGGGCGGCGGGTTCATGCTCATCGCGGTGCCGAGCGGTCCGCCTTCGAGGCCGGCCGGACCGGCCGAAACCTGCGCGCCGCGGATGAAGCCCAGATCCTTGTGATCGAAATTGTCGGCGTTGTAGTCGTCGAGCGAATTTTTCTGCGCGCTCGGGCCCATGTAGACGTTGACGTGGCGGTCGTCGAACGCCGCGAAGGCGCGCGCGCCGATATGGGTCATGATGTGCTTGCCGACGTGGCCGCTCGAATTGGCGAGACCCTCCGGGAATTTTTCGGTCTTCGATAACAGCAACAGCCGGATGTTGTCGTAGATGAACGCCGACAGCACGACGACGTCGGCTTCGATCGTATTGTCGGAATGATCCGGGCCGTAATAGGAGACGCCGGTGACCTTGCCGCTGTTGTCGGAGTTGACGCGATGGCACAGCGCGCCGGTGATCAGCGTGAAATTGCCGGTGGCATCGGCCTCCGGCAGTTTGGTGACCAGGATCGACGATTTGGCGCCGACGTGGCAACCGAACGCCTGACAGTAGCCGCAATAGGTGCAGCCCGGCCGGTCCTTGTAGGGCTGGGACAGGATCGCGTGCGGAGTGGCAAACGGATGCAGCCCGAGTTTTTGCGCGGCCGCATTGAAGTTGACGCCGACCTGGTCGATCAACAGCGGCGGCAGCGGATAGTCGCGCTGTCGCGGCGCCTCGAACACATTGCCGCCAGCGATTTTGTTACCCTGCAGGTTGCCGGCTTTGCCTGAGACGCCGAGCTCGTACTCGGCGCGTTCGTAATAAGGCTCGAGGTCCTTGTAGGACAGCGGCCAGTCGATGACCGAGCAGCCTTCCGGTATAGCGCTCGCGCCGTAGCGCTCGATGGTCTGCGAGCGCACGCGGAAATCGTCTTCATGGAAGCGCCACGACACCGCGCCGTAATGCACCGTGCCGCCGCCGGCCTGGTTGCCGTTGTTCTGGATCGGGATGGGACGCGCCGTGGCGTTGGCGTTGGACCGCCACGTCACCGGCATCCGCTTCGGATCCGGCCGCAAATCCTGGCGCTGGAAATAGCGCAGCTCGTCGTGCGGCTCGAAGTCGGCGGTTTTCAGCCGCGGCCCGCGTTC
>JASHXZ010000245.1 GCA_030043285.1 Xanthobacteraceae bacterium
TCGGACCAAAGGCCGGCCCGCGCGTCGGCATCGCCTGGGCGGGCAGAGCCACGAACTGGAACGATCGGAACCGCTCGATCGGTCTTGCGCCGCTTCTTGCGCTTGCGATTCCAGGCATCGCTCTGGTCAGTCTGCAAAAGCAACTGCGCGCACCGGATCGGGAACTGCTTGCAGTGCAGCCACACATCCGCCGCCTCGGCGAAGAGTTTACGGATTTTGCCGACGCCGCTGCCGTCATTGCTGAACTTGACCTTGTGATCTCGGTTGACACGGCGGTCGCGCACCTGGCCGGTGCGATGGGCAAGCCCGTTTTTATCCTACTGCCCTACGCACCCGATTGGCGCTGGCTACTCGAACGCTCGGACAGTCCCTGGTATCCGACCGCCCGGCTATTCCGCCAAACGCGCCCCGGCGACTGGGACAGCCTCATCGCCGAAGTGCGCGCGGCACTTGCCCGGCAGCTGGGATTTTGACCTTCGGGGTGCCTCAAGCCAAGCGCGACTCTTTGCTGATCGCGCCTATTGGATGTATAGGATACTCGGGCTTGTAACCGAGGGTGTTTGAACATGGCCAAAGTAGCAAAAGACCTCACGTTCCACGGCGATGCCCGCGCGCGGCTATTGCGCGGCGTTGATACCCTCACCAGGGCGGTGCGTGTGACGCTTGGTCCGCGCGGCCGCAATGTCGTGCTCGGCACGAGGTTCGGCATCGGTGCGCCGCGCATCACCAAAGACGGCGTCACTGTGGCCAAAGAGATCGAGCTACGCGACAAGTTTGAGAACATGGGCGCGCAGATGCTGCGCGAGGTCGCGACCAAGACCAGCACAGAAGCCGGCGACGGCACCACGACGGCGACGGTGCTGTCCCACGCGCTTATCCGCGGCGGCATCAAGGCAGTGGCGGCGGGCTTGAGCCCGATGGAGCTAAAGCGCGGCATCGACGACGCGGTCAAAGCCGCGATCGAGGACATCAAGAAGCGGTCGAAGCTCATCTCGACCTTGGACGAGATCGTTCAGGTCGGCACGGTTTCGGCAAATGGTGACCGAGACATCGGCATGCTGCTCGGCCAGGCCATGCAGAAAACCGGCAGCGACGGCGTCATCACGCTGCAGCAGGCGCGCAGCATCGACACTGAGCTCGACTTTGTCGACGGCATGCAGTTTGACCGCGGCTATGTTTCGCCGCATTTCGTCACCAATCAGCAAAAGATGATCTGCGAGCTGGAAGACCCCTACATCCTGCTCCTGGAGGACAAGCTCACCCAGGTGCAGGCGCTGCTGCCGTTGATGGAGGCGCTGCTCAAGAAGCCGAAACCGCTTCTGGTCGTTGCCGACGATTTCGCGCCCGATGTGCTCGCGCTTCTGGTGCTCAATAATGGGCGCGGCGGTCTGCAGACCGCCGCGGTCAAGGCGCCGCGGTTCGGCGAGCAGCGCAAGGGCCTGATGGAGGACATCGCCGTTCTGACCGGCGGCCGTCTGATTTCGGAAGAGCGCGGCATCACGCTGTGGAACGCAAGCCTCGACATGCTTGGCCGCGCCAAGAGCGTGCGCGTCGAAAAAGAAAACACCATCATCATCGATGGCGCCGGCAAGAAGGCGGACATCCTCGCCCGCACCAATCTGTTGCGCGCACAGCTCGCCGAGATGACCACGGACTATGACCGGCAAAGGGTGCGCGATCGGCTGGCGAAGCTCGCCAGCGGCGTCGCGGTGGTCCGTGTCGGCGGCGTCACCGAACTTGAGCTGCGCGAGCGGCGCGATCGGGTGCAGGACGCGCTGTGCGCCACCCGCGCCGCCATGGAGGAAGGCATTGTCGCCGGCGGCGGGGCCGCTCTGCTTCACGCCGGCAAGGCGCTTGCCGCGCTCAAGCCCGATAACGACGAGCAGAAGGCCGGCATCGACATCGTCCGTCGCGCGCTCCGCGCGCCAGCCTGGCAAATCGCGGAAAATTCCGGCCTGGACGGCTCGATCGTGGTTGGCAAGATCCTGGAAAGCGGTGATGCAAACCACGGTTTCGATGCGCGCACCGGGCGCTATGTCGACATGGTCGAAGCCGGCATTCTCGACCCCACCCGCGTGGTGCGGCTGGCGCTGCAAAACGCTGCCTCGGTGGCCGGCCTTCTGCTCACCACCGAGGCGGTGATTACTCCTTAGGTGGGCGGCGCGAGGCCTTACGGATGGCCAACGTTACGCTAACGCTGCCCGAGGCGATGAAGCGGGCCGTTGCGGCCTATCAGTGCGGGCAGTTACGTGAGGCCCATGATCTGGCGCGCGCAATAGTCGGTGTTAAACCGGACTGTTTCGATGCCCTTCACCTGATAGCGGTGATTAGCACGCAGCAACGGCGGCTCGACGAGGCGCTGGCGAGCTACGACCACGTGCTGGCGCTGCGGCCGGACCATGTCGAGGCGCTTTGCAACCGCGGGGCGACGCTGCACGAAGTCAAACGGTTTGACGAGGCGCTGGCGAGTTACGACCGTGCCCTGGCGCTGCGGCCGGATTATCCCGAGGCGCTCTGCAATCGCGGTGCGACGTTGCACGCACTACGGCGCTTCGACGAGGCGCTGGCGAGCCACGACCGCGCCCTTGGGCTGCAGCCGCATCATGCCGGGGCACTCTTCAATCGCGGTATGACGCTGTATGAACTGAGGCGCTTCGACGAGGCGCTCGCGAGCTACGACCGCGCGCTGGCGCTGCGGCCGAATTACCCCGAGGCGCTTTATAACCGCGGCAACATGCTCCACGAGCTGCAGCGCTTCGACGAGGCGCTGGCGAGCTATGACCGTGCCGTCGCGCTGCGGCCCGATCATGTCGGGGCGCTCTACAATCGCGGTATTACGCTGCATGAGCTAAGGCGCTTTGATCAGGCACTGGCGAGCTACGACGGTGCGCTGACGCTGCAGCCGGATTATGCCGCGGCGCTCTACAATCGCGGCAATACGCTGCAGCAACTGCAGCGCTTCGACGAGGCGCTGACGAGCTACGACCGCGCGCTAGTGCTGCGGCCCGATCATACCGAGACGCTCTGTAACCGCGGCAATGCGCTGCATGAACTGCAGCGCTTCGACGAGGCGCTGACGAGCTACGACCGCGCGCTAGTGCTGCAGCCCGATCATGCCGAGGCGCTCTGCAACCGCGGTGCGACGCTGCACGAACTGAACCGCTTTGACGAGGCGCTCACGAGCTACGACCGCGGTCTTGCACTGCGGCCAAATTATGCCGGAGCGCTGTTCAACCGCGGCAACACGCTGCGGCAACTGAAGCGGTTCGACGAGGCGCTGGCGAGCTACGACCGCGCCCTTGCGGTGCGGCCCGATAATGCCGAGGCGCTCTGCAACCGCGGCAACACGCTGCACGAACTCAAGCGCTTCGATGAGGCAATGGCGAGCTACGACCGCGCTCTTTTGCTGCGGCCGGATTATGCCGGCGCGCTCTACAATCGCGGCAACGCGCTGCATGAACGCGGCGACCTTCATGCCGCGCTGGCGCACTACCGTCGCGCGCTGTCGCTCAAGCCCGACCTCGCCGATGGCTACAACAACATGGGCAGCGTGCTCGAGGAGCTTGGTCAATTGCAGGAGGCGGAAAGCGCCTATTGCGAAGCGCTGCGGCTCGATCCGAACAGCACCGCCGCTTACGTCAACCTTGCCGCCAGCAAAACCTTCAAGCCCGGCGATGCGCATTTTGCCGCCATGGAGGCGCTGGCGGCCAAGACCGAAGGCTTGTCAACGACCGACCGCATGCGGCTCGATTTCGCGCTCGGCAAGGCTTACGCCGATCTCAATGACCATTCCGCCTCGTTCCAACACCTGCTTGCCGGCAACGCCGCCAAGCGTGCCAG
>JASHXZ010000137.1 GCA_030043285.1 Xanthobacteraceae bacterium
CCGCAAACATTTCGGCACGCTGTTGGCCGGTGTCGATCACCTGCCGGCAACCTATAACCGCGAGCATCAGGCCTTCACCAAAGGTGAGCCGGAATGGGGCGCCCACCTCGCCGACGAACTTGAAAGGATCGTTGCGCTGCACGATGCCTCGACCATCGCCGCCGTCATCGTCGAGCCGATGGCCGGCTCGACCGGCGTGCTGCCGGCGCCGCGCGGCTATCTGCAGCGGCTGCGCGCCATCTGCGACCGCCATGGCCTTTTGCTGATCTTCGACGAGGTGATCACCGGCTTCGGCCGGCTCGGCCATGCGTTCGCCGCCGAGCGCTACGGCGTGATCCCCGATCTCGTCACCTTCGCCAAAGGCGTCACGTCGGGGAGCGTGCCGATGGGCGGCGTGATCGCGCGCGAGCCGGTCTACGCGGCGTTCATGCGCGGCCCGGAGCAGAGCATCGAACTGTTCCACGGCTATACCTATTCGGCGCATCCGCTGGCTTGCGCCGCCGGCCTCGCCGCGCTCGATCTTTACCGCGATGAAAAGCTGTTCGAACGCGCCCGCGCGCTCGAGCCGATCTGGGCCGATGCGGCGATGGCGCTCAAAGGTTTGCCGGGCGTCCTCGACATCCGCACCGTCGGGCTGACCGCGGGCATCGATCTCGCCCCCCGTGCCGGCGCACCCGGCGCTCGCGCTTCCGAGATCATGGACCGCGCGTTCCACACGCAGAACCTGATGCTGCGCATTGCCGGCGACACGCTCGAACTCTGCCCGCCGCTGATCGTCAGCAAGGCGCAGATCGGCGAGATTTTCGACAAGGTGGCGCGGCTCATTCGGGCGGTGACGTGACGGGATTTAGAGGGAAATGAAGTTAGGTCAATTCCGTACCGCGTCATTGCGAGGAGCGAAGCGACGAAGCAATCCAGACGGCGCCGCTGCACTGGATTGCTTCGCTTTGCTCGCAATGACGATGGAATGGATCCGCTCAGCGCGACTGCGGCATCAGGACGGCCCAGCCGATATGCTCGACGCCGATGCCGAAGCGGCGCGCGGGGAGCGTGAACGGCGCGCCGACCTGCGCATTCGGTGCGATTGCGGCAAACGGCGCCGGCAAGTGATTGAGGTCGCCGACGTTCCAGACCAGCACCGCGCCCTTGGCGCGCAGTTCGGCGAGATCGATCCATGGCGCGCGCCGCGGCAGGCCGTCGATCAGAACTTCGGGATGATCCGGCGAATAATGGCCGACATTGCCGCCGAGCCACATCGTGCCGATCACGTAGCGCAGCTTTTTGTCGCCGGTGGCGTCGTGGAAGCGCTGCGTCAGTGCGGCGGCCAGCGCATCGCCTGGAAAAAACGCGGCGCGATAGCGGTGATCGAGGAGCGGCAGCACGGAGTAATCGGCGGTGAATGCGATGGCGAGCGCGACGAACACCATGGCCCAGGCGACGACCGTGCGGCGGAGCCGCCGCAGCTCGCGCGCAGCGGGCGCGAACAGCACGATCCACAGTCCGACGAAGATCCACAGCGGATAGCCCCACATGGTGACGGCGCCGCGCCCGCTCACCGCGATCAGCGCGACCATGGCCGCGGCGGGGCCGAACGCGAGCAGCGTGACGATGCGGCGGTCGAAGGCGTCAGCCGTGCCGCCGTCGGTCGCTGTGACGGCGGTCGGATTGTTTGCGGCCACTTTGCGGGGCCATACCCACATCGTCGCGATCAACAGGGTCGGCAGCAGGAAGAACAGCTGGCCGAGCACAAATCCGGCCGGATGCAGCACGTAATCGTACCAGGCGGACGCCGGGGCGGAGCGCGCGTCGACATAGGCGAACGGCAGGAAATCATTCTGGACGAGCCAGACCAGATGCGGGCTCGCGATGACAAGCGCGACTGCGATGCCGAGCCATGGTCCCGGCGTGCGCCAGACGCGGCGGGCGTCGCGATCGAACACCATGAAGGCCGCATAGGCAGCGGCGAGGACGACGACAAAATATTTCGCCCACAACGCGCCGCCGAAGGCGACGCCGAGCAACAGCCAGTAGCGCAGTTGCCCACGCTTGAGCGCACCGTGAAACGCGTAGCCGGCCAGCGCCCAGAGCGGCAGCTGGATGACGTCGTGATTGAATTTCGCCGCGGTGTACTGGAAGTAGTGCAGGCCGTCGATGATCAGAACCGCAACCAGCGCGCCGACGCCGCCGACCAGCGGCCGCGCCAGTGCCCAGACCAGCGCAAACGCGGCCACGACCGTGATTTCGGCGAGCGCATAATAAAAGACATCGTGGCCGAACAGCCGGTACGTGATCTCGACCATCCACCACGGCAGTGGCGGCAGCTTGTCGGAACCGAGCGGCCATTCGCGTCCGTAAGTGAGCGCTTCGATCAGGTCGAGCGGCAGGTTGGCGTAGAGCAGCGTCGGCAGCGTCGTCCACACCGCAAAATGCAGAGCCAGAAACGCGGCAAACGCCGCGCCGGGGCGCCGCGCGATGGCGCTGACCACGCCGGATTTGGCAACAAGGTCCGACGGGCCGGGCGTGGCCATTGTCGAAGAGGGCGTTTGCATCATCGGAACCGGGCCGCCGCCCCTGGTGATCATCTGCACTGCCGAGGCGGGCCTTATAGGAGCGCGCCGCCGCTTTGGCTACGATGCGCGGGCGCCGGTTGCGGACTTGCGAGTAGGCGAGGCTTGTGGACACTAAGAGCGCCAAGCTGCGAATCACATTGCGCAAACGAGGCAAGCATCGTCGCGGCACAGGCATAGGGGTTCGGCATGGTGCGGATCAGCGCCATCTTCATCGCCGTCTGCATGGTGCTGATCGCCGGCTCGATCGGCCTCGTGCTCTATCTGCGCTTTGGCTTCACCGCCGCTGAAGCGGCTTTGGTCGGGCTCGCGCTCCTCACCGCCCTTGCGGTGTACGACGCCGTCGCGGCCAGGCTGCGCGATCGCGCCCAGGCCAGCAACCAGATTTCGACGCTGTCGCGCAATTCGGGCGATCTGGCGCGGCAGCTCGCCGAATTCGGCCGCCGTCTCAACGCCATGGACCAGAAGGTCGAGCAGGTTCTGGAGCGCTCATTGCAGACGGCGCAGCCGCTGGCCGCGGAACTCGAGGAACTCTCGACCCTGGTCACGCAGCTCGCCGATTCGGTTGCGGCGCACGACCGTTTGCTCGTCCAAAGCGGCGCGGCGACCACTGCCGTGCCGCCTGCGCCGGCCGTTACGGCCGCGAAGCCGCGCGAAGCGATGGTCGCGGTCGCGGCGGCATCCGAACCGTCGGCGCCGGCAAAGCCAGCCGAATCGGCCGTTCCGGCGTTCGCCGGCCTCGAGCGCGACGCCATCATCGCGCTGGTCCGCGATGCGATCGAAACCGCCAAGATCGATCTTTATCTCCAGCCGGTGGTGACGCTGCCGCAGCGCAAGGTGCGTTATTACGAGGCGATGTCGCGGCTCAAGGCCGGCAATGGCGAGATCGTCGCCGCCGCGGATTTCCTCAAATATGCCGAAGCCGGCGCGCTGATGCCCAAGCTCGACCATCTGTGCGTGCTGCGCTGCGTGCAGGTGGTGCGCCGGCTGTTGTTGAAAAACCGCGACATCGGCTTGTTCTGCAATCTGTCCGGCACCACGCTTGCCGATGCCGGTTTTCCGCAGCTGCTCGAGCTGGTCGAGGCAAATCGTGCCATCGCGCCGTCGCTGGTGTTCGAGTTCAGCCAAAGCGCGGTGCGCGCCATGGGACCGCTGGAGCACGAGAGTCTCGCCGCCGTCGCGGCGCTCGGCTTCCGTTTTTCGATCGACAATGTCGCCGACCTTCGCTTTGAGCCCCGCGAGCTCAACGAACGCGGCTTCCGCTTCATCAAAGCACCGGCGGCTTTGTTGCTCAATCGTACCGGCGCCGCCTCGACCGACATTCATCCCGCCGATTTGTCCGACCTGCTCGGCCGTTTCGGCATCGACCTCATCGCCGGCTACATTGAAAGCGAAAGCACGGTGGTCGATCTGCTCGATTACGACGTGCGGTTCGGACAAGGCTTTTTGTTTGCGCCGCCGCGACCGGTGCGCGCCGATGCGCTGCAGACCGGTAATAGCGAAGCCGCCAAGGCGGGCAACGCCGGCCGCGGTCAAGGTGTCGGCGCGCCGCTTGCCGCCTTGGCCCTGTCCAACGAGCCGGGCCATGGCGCGCCCGGCCATTTCGCGCGCAGCGGTGGCGTGGTCGGCTGACTGCAGTGGCATCTGGCGGCGACAACGTTGCAGGATTTGCGGTGCCGGCGCGCGTGCCGCTGATCGAGCATTTCGGGCCGCTGGCGCACCGTTATGATGTGTTGTTCTGTGATGTGTGGGGCGTCATGCACAACGGCATTGCGGCCTTTGCCGACGCCTGCGTGGCGCTGACGCGGTTTCGCGAGCGCGGCGGCACCGCTATCCTGCTTACCAACGCGCCGCGGCCGGATGCGGCGGTCAAGCGCATCCTCGATCGGCTCGGCGTGCCGCACGAAGCTTACGACGCCATCGTCAGCTCCGGTGACGTCACCCGCGGCATCATCGAGAACAGGATCGGTCAAAGCCTCTTTCATCTCGGACCGGAGCGCGACCTGCCGATTTTTGCCGGGCTCGACGTGCGCTTTGCGCCGCTGGAATCGGCCGATTACGTGGTCTGCTCCGGTCTGTTCGACGACACCGTCGAGACGCCGGACAGCTATCGCGACATGCTGGTGGCGATGCGGGCGCGCAACATGTTCATGGTCTGCGCCAATCCCGACGTTGTGGTCGAGCGCGGCGATAAGCTCGTCTACTGCGCGGGTGCACTGGCCGACGCTTACGCGGCGCTCGGCGGCGAGGTGCTGTATTGCGGCAAGCCGCACGCGCCGATCTACGAGGCGGCGCTGGTGAAGGCCGCGGCGCTGCGCGAGGCTGTCACGCCGCCGCTTCATCGCGTGCTCGCGGTTGGCGATTCGGTACGCACCGATCTGGTCGGCGCCGCCGCCTTCGGCCTCGATTGCCTGTTCGTGACGTCCGGACTGCACGCCGAGCACTACGGCTCGCGCGAAACGCCCGACATCGATGCGCTCAACGAGATCTTTGCGGCCGCGAACGTGCAGCCGAAGGCCGTCATCCGCGGCCTGGTGTGGTGAGTGTCAGGAGTAGGCTGGCAGCGCGGCTAATGCGCGACTTCGGTGGATTCGGTGAACACCGCTTCGATCTTGGCCTTGAGCGTCTGCGCGTTGAACGGCTTGACGATGTAGTTGTTCACGCCGGCCTTTTTGGCGGCGATGACATTCTCGGTCTTGGATTCGGCGGTGACCATGATGAACGGTGTGGCGCCGAAGCCCGGATCGGACCGCACTTGCTGCAGTAGGTCGTAGCCGCTCATCGGCTCCATGTTCCAATCGGAGATCACGAGGCCGTAGCGCTTGATCCGCAT
>JASHXZ010000246.1 GCA_030043285.1 Xanthobacteraceae bacterium
CTCGCCATGTTCGCCCGGCACGCCGTGCCGGTCATGCTGCCGCGCTGCCGCGTGCAGGACATCGACACACCGGAAGACTGGCAATGCGCCGAGCTGATGCACGCCGCGTTGATGTCCGATTCGGTCGACCCGCAGGGATAAGAGCCGCACCGATGCGCTTCATATTCCGCGCCGATGCGTCCACGGCCATTGGCAGCGGGCACGTTGTGCGCTGCGCAACCCTTGCGCATATGTTGCGCGCCGCTGGCCATGAGGTGGAGTTCGCCTGCCGTGCCCTGTCAGGCGATCTCATCGCGTGGTTAGGAACCGATGGTTTTCTGGTCCATCAGATTGATCCGGGCGATCATAGCGTACGCGACGAAACCAAGGACGCCGCCTCTACGATCCTCGTTGCTCGAGGACGGCGCTTTGATTGGGTGATCGTCGACCATTACGGTCTGGGTGTGACTTGGGAAAGCGCGATGCGCCGTGCAGCAGAGCGCATTTGCGTAATCGACGATATTGGTCGACCGCACGACTGCGACATTCTGCTGGATCAGAACTACGCCAATCCGACGCATGCGCTTTATGCGGGCCAAGTGCCGGCGGAATGCACAGCGTTGCTCGGACCGGAGTTTGCGCTGCTGCGGCCGGAATTCGCAAAGCTGCGGCCGCTGTCGCTTTCCCGTAAGCGCGACAGGATCGCGCGACTGCTGGTCTGTATGGGCGGTGGCGATCCGCACAACGAGACGCTCAAGGTTTTGAACGGCCTTGCCGGCGTTGCCGAGCGCATGGTCCAAATCGATGTCGTGATCGGAGCCAACAACCCGAACCGCGACTCGATAGCTGCCGCCTGCGCCGCCTTGCCGGGTGCCGTCATGCACGTGCAGACGCAGCGTATCGCCGCGTTGCTGACGGAAGCGGACTGCGCCATCTGCGGCGCCGGAAACATCGCGCTGGAACGATGCGCGCTTGGCGTGCCGGGCTTGGCGACGATCATGGCGGACAATCAGGCAGCGGCGGCGGCGGCGATGCACCAAGCCGGCGCGCATCGGCTGTTGGGGTGGCGCGACGCCGTTACGACCTGCGATTATGCGAACGCTGTGCGCGCGATGAGCGGGCAAACCTTGCGCGAAATGTCGCGTGCTGCAGCCGCAATGTGCGACGGCGGCGGTGCTGCACGTGTCGCGCAACAAATTAGCGAGCTGGCGTCGCCAAACCAATCGTTGCAGCGGTCGGCTGCCAGCGGCGCTGCTTAGCTCATGTCGAGTCGAGAATTGATGATCGGCAACACCGCGTTGGGCCGCGGCCGCCCGCCACTGGTCGTGGCTGAGCTGTCGGCAAATCACAACGCCAGTCTGGAGCGTGCGCTACGGATCGTGCGCGCAGCCGCGGATTGCGGTGCTGACGCGATCAAGCTTCAGACCTTTCAGCCGGAGGCGTTGACGCTCGATAGCGAACGGCCGGAATTCTTCATCGACGACCCCGGCGGACCGTGGCACGGGCGCCGGCTGATCGATCTTTATCGGCAAGCGCATACCCCGTGGCCCTGGCACAAGCCGATCTTCGAAGCCGCGCGTGCGAGCGGGTTGGCCTGCATCAGCACGGCTTGCGATCTCGAATCGCTGGAGTTTCTGCTCGAGCAGAAAGTGGACGCGATCAAGATCGCCTCATTCGAGTCGATTCACGTGCCGCTGCTGGCGGCTGCAGCCCGCAGTAGCAAGCCCATCCTGCTGTCCACCGGCATGGCCAGTGCCGGCGAGTTGGATCAAGCGGTTTCGACGCTGCGCGACAATGGCTGCGATCGGTTCATTCTGCTCAAGTGCACCAGCGCCTATCCGGCAAGCGAGAGCGATGCCAATGTCCTGACGATGCAAGACATGCGTCGCCGCTACGAATGCGAGGTCGGCCTCTCGGACCACTCGCTCGGTCCCTACGTATGCTATGCCGCAACCGCCCTCGGCGCGGTGGTGCTCGAGAAGCACGTCACGCTTTGCCGCGCGGACGGGGGTCTCGACGCGACATTCTCCGCTGAACCCGCCGAGCTGCGCGATCTGGTCGATGGAACAAAACGCGTTTGGCGCGGCCTCGGGACGGTCCGCTACGGCGCGTTGCCGGCGGAGCATGCTTCGCTGCGGGAGCGGCCGTCGATCTATGTTACGCAGCCGGTGAAGAAAGGCGAGACATTCACAACGCGGAATACCCGGATCATTCGCCCTGCGTCGGGATTGGCGCCGCAGCACTATGAGCGGGTGGTCGGAAAACTTAGTGCCCGAGACATTGCGGCCGGTATGCCGCTGACATGGAACGACGTCGAAGGCGCGAGCGACCGCGGCGATAAATCCGAATCCTGATGCGCGAAATCGCGGCGAGCTCAGATACACATTCTTCGGCACCAAGGAATGAGCAGACGTCATTGAAGCTGAATTCGCATAACGAATGGGATCCGCTCAAGGCGATCATCGTGGGTAGCGTCGAAGGATTCCGGCCCGGCCTGGAATGTGCAGATGTGCGGCCGCAGACGTTGGAACGCGCCGCCGCGCTTGCCGCCAAAGCTTGTCCGCAGTGGTATTTGGACGAGGTGGGCGAGGACCTCGAGGGGCTGTGTCAGATTCTTCGGCAGGCGGGCGTTGCGATCATTCGCCCGAACTGGTCGGAAGGATCGCCGAGCTTTCAGACGCCGAATTGGAGCGCTACCGGCTTCGATATTTACAACGTGCGCGATCTGCATATCATCTTCGGTGATACGCTCGTGGTCAGCGCGCCGTCCTCGCGCTTCCGGCTATTCGAGACCTACGCCTTTCACGATGTCTTTTATAAATATTTTTTCGAAGCAGGGATGCGCTGGATTTCGGCGCCGCTGCCGCGTCTGAAGGGGCAGTATGTTCACGAAATCAAACGGGCGCCGAACGAATTGGAGCAAGTGGAAGATAGCCTGCATCGCCAGTTAAGCCATGGGTTGACGCAAACCTATCATTATCTCGACGAAGACGAGATCATCTTCGATGCTGCGAACATTATCAGAGTGAATCGGGACATTCTGTTCCTTGTGTCGAGCACGGCCAACAAAAGGGCGGCTGCATGGCTGGCAAGCGCGCTCGGACCCGATTACCGCGTTCATTTGACCGACGCGTATCGCGCGTCCCATTTGGATTCCACGATCCTGCCGCTATGCCTCGGCACCGTGCTGATCAACCGTGCCCGCGTGAACGAAAAGACCTGCCCGCCGATTTTTGCGAACTGGGACAAGCTGTACGTGACGGACGTGGCGCCCGTTCCAGAATCGGAAGTGCAATTTCATCGCGACGTCCGACTGCCCATAGCGCTCGAGCTGCGCGCACTCGGGGTGGAATCGCAATTGGCTCACATGAGCTCGCCGTGGGCTGGCTTGAACGTGTTGTCGCTCGATCCGAATACGATTTTGGTTCACGACCGCCAGCTGTCAATGATCAGGATGTTGGAAGCAAGGCGCTTTACCGTGGTGCCGGTCCGCATGCGCCACTGCTACACGATGTTAGGCGGCCTGCATTGCACGACTCTCGACGTCGTCAGGGACTCGACGGCCTGCTAGCTGTAAGACCTCGATGAATGGCGCGATTGCAGCTGGACCGCTGCCCGGCGCGATCGATGACAGATCCGCGGTAACCGACAGGTGACGACCAAGTCCGCACGGCTTGCGCGAACGGCCATGGTGCGCATCTTCGCCGCCTGCCATGGCACGCAGCTTCTGGTCATTCAACACTTGCGCCGACATTTGCAGCGGCCGCCGGCGCGCGAATTTCTTATTTGGCATCCGATGGATAATAACTCAGCCATTGATGGGTTCATGCGCTCCATTCTGGCGGCGCCGGCCTTCGATGCAACATTGGACATTCGCGGTTTCCAATCACTGAAGCCGAGAACTCAAGGTCCCGTGGTATGGTGTTTTGAATCCGCAAGGCGCTTGCGCAGCGACGCCCGAAGCCTTTATGCGTGGATGGATGCCAACGGAATAGAGGACGGCAACTGCGAACTTTGGGCCGACGATCCGCTGCATTTCTACGTGTCCTTTCCAAGGGGAACACTCAAGCGCGCGCGTCACGTCAAGATTCCGCATTGCTTCAATCATGAGGACAGTCTCAGCCCGGCATGGAAGCAGAGCCTTGAAAAGAGCTGGACGACTTTATCGTGGGGTAAAAAGCATGGCTTCTTACCTTGGCAGCGATGGGCCTCGGGCGTGGACCTGCGAATGGATCAGGTCATATACGATCGTGCCTACACGTTCGCCCTGCCAAGTCCTTGGAGCCGCAACAGCATCGACTTGTCGGCGCTGATATCGCTGGATGCCTTCTCGCGCACCTACCAGGATTTGCCCGCTGCCGTGCGTGCCGAAATTGAAACCGAGCTGGCTCCGATCAAGGCCGGTCCGCGGCCGCTGAGCGTTCTTCTGCTGTTCGGCCTCTACGATAATCGCGAGGGGCGTCCGTTGTATCAGCAAGCCGTAGCTCGAATTTTTGCCGAGGCTGGCGCCGCATTGCGTGGTGGAACGCTCGCGGTGAAGTGGCACCCGGGGGCAAGCGAGGGGCAGCAAGAACGGCTGCTGGTGGATTGGCTGCGTGCCAACATTCCGGCTCAGGTCCACGACATTCGCCATCGCTTGAATCTTGAGCTCCTGCTGCCGCAGTTGCAGCCCGACTATGTCATGGCGGGAGCCTGCGGCAGCCTGCCGGTGGTCCGCGACATGCGCGCCGGACGGCCGGTCATGCTCGCCGAATTGATGCCGCCCGACGTCGCCGCGTGGCCCGGCGGGCAAGAAGGCTTGGACGCGTTCTTACGCGGCATCGAGGTCTGGTAGCGAGCGCGCGTGGATTTGTCGTTCCATGTCGCGAACGCGCGAGGCGCATGGCTTCGGCGCGCAGGCTTCGCCGATTTCCTGCGCCGCATGGCGTGGCTCTATGCGGCCAAGGTGTCGGCGCGCCTCGTTGCTCGTGAATGGACGATCGGCTTTCGCTATCCGCAGCCGGTCGGCTGCGTGCGCTTGCAGCTTCGCTGCAACGGCGGAGCCGACGCGTTCATTCATTCCGAAGTTTTCGAGCGCCAATATTACCGGCTGCCGCTCGCGCGGGCGCCCGAGACCATCCTCGATCTCGGCGCCAATATTGCGCTGAGCACGATTTTTTTGGCCCGGCTTTATCCGAATAGCCGCATCGCCTGTGTCGAGCCGGTCGCCGAGAACCTGCGGCTCCTGCGGCGTAATCTGGAATTAAATGGCGTGACCGCCGACGTGATCGCCGCCGCCGTCGGTCCGACCGACGGCATCGTCACGATGCAGCGCAGCGCGCGGGATTACGCGCACCACGTGGCGGACGAAGCGTCGCCGCCTGGCTCGCTGTTCGAAGTGGCCGGAATAAGCATGCCGACAATCCTGCGCCGTCTGGGTTGGAGTCGTGTCGGCTTATTAAAGATGGACATCGAAGGCCATGAACGACGCTTGTTCGCGCCGGCCTGCGACTGCGATTGGCTGCGTCAGGTCGATACGCTTTGCCTGGAATACCACCATCACTTTGCCGAAGAAGAGTTGTCCCGGCTGGCCGAGCGGTTCGGCTTTGCTGCGCCGCGCCGGCTGCGCGGCCAAATTTGGTTTCTGACACGGCAGGATTGTGCGGCCGAGCCGGCCAGGGCGCGATGCTGAATCTTTTTTACGAAGAGCCGGATGATGACCGCTGGCTGCCGTTCGACCGCTATCCGCGCCGGCTGGTACGCCGGCTGTGGCGCGGTCGCGCACGGCCAGGCGGTCAGTATCGGATTTTTCTCAACCTGTGCGCCGGGCTCGATCGCATCGGCGTTGGCTATCGCGTCAACGATTACGGCCATGCCAGGCGCAATCCGCGGCAATTGGCGTGCATCATCGGCAAGCCGCATGTGCTCGACAAGCTGGACTGGAAAAATCCGATCCTGTTCGGCGCCGCCTTGTTCTCGCATCCGAGCGACGATCCGCAGCTGTTCGAGAGGCGGCCGGTCAAGCGCGTGTTGCTGCCGGGACCCTGGATGAAAGAGATGTGGAAGCCGCATTGGGATGGCGCCGTCGCGGTCTGGCCGGTCGGTATTGACACCGACCGCTGGAGCCGTTCGGAGCCGGCGCGCAAGCGCTTCGATGTTCTGATCTACGATAAGGTGCGATGGGACCATCAAGAGTATGAAGCCTCGTTGATCGAGCCCATCCGCCGGCAGCTGCGACGGGCCGGCCGGTCGTTCCGCGAAATCCGTTACGGCTTTTATCGCGAGGAGGAATTCCAATCGGCGCTCGCTGAGTGCCGGACCATGATCTTTCTCTGCGAGCACGAGACCCAGGGCATCGCCTATCAGCAGGCGCTGGCGAGCGACGTTCCGATCCTGGCCTGGGACCGCGGCGGCTATTGCCGCGATCCGTCTTTGTATCCGCACCGTGTCAAGTTCGCGCCGGTGACGTCGGTGCCATATTGGGATGAGCGGTGCGGCCTGACCTTCGCGTCCATTGCAGAGTTCGACGATGCTTGGGCGCAATTTTGGGACGCCTGCCGATCGGCGAGCTTCCGCCCGCGAGCTTATATCCTGGATAATCTGACGCTGGAGAAGTGCGCGCAGCTTTACCTGCACCACGCGCGCGAGCTCTCCGACGTGTGAGGTTGGATGGAAGCCGCGACAGCCGAACGCTGCCGTGGCAAAGCCGTGATGTTAAACCGCGTCTATGACTTTGTGCTGCGGCAGCCATCGTTCAAAGGCAAGGCCAGGATCGAATCGCTGCTGCGCCGTGCGCTGCTGCCGCACGTCTGCGAGACCCGTACGGCTTTCGCATGGAGCTCGATGCCGAGGAATGGCTGCAGATCGAGCTACGCGCGGCGCGCTGCCTCGAGCCGCGAACCAGCGCGCTGTTCGAGCGGCTGCTACGGCCCGGCGATACCTGTGTGGACGTCGGTGCGCATGTCGGCTATCATTCGCTGTTGGCGCGCCGCTTGGTCGGCAACAGTGGCCGCGTCTATGCCATCGATCCGCAACCCCACAACTGCGCCCAGCTCTCGCGCAACGCCGAGCTCAACGCTTTCAGCAATATTGTTGTCATTACTGCGGCGGCCGCCGCCGGCGAAGGTTGGATCGCGCTGAAGGCGCAATCGCGACGCGACCGATCGCGGCTCACTTTGACCGGCCCAGGCGTTAGCGATGGCGCGCTGACCTTTATCACGCCGACAATCAGTCTGGCTTGGTTGTTCCGGACGCAAAACATTAAGCGAGCCAATGTTTTGAAGATCGACGTCGAAGGGTACGAACTCGAAGTGCTGCGCGGCGCCGGACAGTCGCTTGCCGCCGTCGAAAATCTGATCTTCGAGGTCCTTCCTGACATGCCGAGCGACCGCGCCCTTGCCGTCGCGCGGGCGCTACGGGATGTCGGTTTTCTGCTCTTTGACGTCCTGGGCGCCCCCTGGCAGCCCGGTCAAGCTTGCATCGAGAACAATATCTGGGCGCGGCGGCCTTGAACCCATCATTCATGCGCCTGACGGGATCGTCTGCCGTGCCGGCACGCGAATCGGATGCGCTACCCGCTGCCCAAGGCTTACGCTCGATCGACCGTGTGCTCATGGCCTACGGCCGTGCCTTCGAGCATCCATGCAAGATCCGCCTGGTGCGCTGGCTCGCGCGCCGCCTCGCTGCCGGACGCATTCACATACGCTATGCGGGAGGCGCCGTCGTCGCCATCGATCCGCACGATTACATCGGTTGGACGATCTTCAAGACTGGAGCGTACGAGCCGCGGACGCTCGCGCTCGCGTTGCGCCTCATGGCGGACGAACCAGGACTGTTCGTCGATGTCGGTGCACACTTCGGCTGGTTCACCTGCGCGGTAGCTTCGATCGCCGGCGCCCAGGTCGTGGGCGTCGAGGCGGACGCGGAAAATTGTTCAGCATTGCGCGCCAATGTGGCACGCAACGGTTTTCGGAACGTCGCGATATGCAACGCCGCGGTCGGTCCCGACGCGGCGTTGCGAGCGCTGTCAAAGCAGTCCATCGCCAACTCGGGAACCGTCGCAATCGTGGGGAACGCGGCAGCGAAGAGCGGCGAGCAAAATTGGGTAGCGTGCCTGACACTCGAAGCAATGCTGAATGACCTCGTGCGTCCGACGTCCCGTCCGGTCGTGCTGAAGGTCGACGTAGAAGGTTTTGAGCCCGCGGTGCTGGCCGGGCTCGACTTCGCCGGACCTTTCCGTCCAAAGCATGTGCTCATTGAATGCGACGACGCGTTCTGTAGCCGATCCTGGGGGACTCGCGAGCGTTTCGCGGCGTTTTTCGCGGAGCGCGGCTACGGTTTGTTCGATGTATGCGGGCGGCCGTTCAGGCCCGACGGCGCGCTG
>JASHXZ010000247.1 GCA_030043285.1 Xanthobacteraceae bacterium
GATGACCAGGATCGCGAGATCCTTGTGCAGTGCCGGATTCTGAAAGCCGTCGTCCATGACGATGACGCTTGCGCCTTCGGCGCGCGCGATCCGCGCACCGGCAACGCGATTGCGGGCGACAATGGTCGGCGCAAGCCGGGCGAGGAGAAGCGGCTCGTCGCCGACGTCGGCCGCGCCATGCACCGCGCGATTGACCAGGACCGGTCCGGCGAGCCGGCCGCCGTAGCCCCGGCTCAGGAAGAACGGCCGCTCGCGATGCGCGAGCAACAGGCGCCCCAGCGCCAGCGCGGCCGGGGTCTTGCCGGCGCCCCCGACCGTGAGATTGCCGAGGCAAATCACCGGCACGCCGACGCCGCGCCCGGGCTTGCGCAGGCGCAGCCATGCCGCCGCGCCATAAAGCGCGGCGAGCGGGCTGAGCAGCATGCCGCGGCCCGGCCGCCACCAGAAGCTCGGCGCTTGCATCAGAGCATGATCCCGAAGATGTCTGCCGGTCTGTCCGGAAAGATCATGCGCCAGCCCAATGCCGGAACCAAGCGCCCAGCCGGCAGCGAGGCTCCAAGCTATCGCTGTTCGCGCCAAACCTGCGCCAAATAAGCACCGCGCAAGCGTAGCGCGGATTGCCCTCGCGCATCGCGGAACCGCAGTCAGGCCTCGCGCAAGTCTCGGATCGCGTCTGGGCGACGGGGCTGCCAGACCACGGGCGAAATCGTCGCACAATTTTTATTTGTATAAATAAGTCTCATAATCTAAGATCGCTGGCTCAGTCATTAAAAGTGCAGTGCAACATTATTCTATGGCTTCTAACTAATGAGCGACATCGATACCCGCCTGTTCCGCCATTTCGTGACGGTCGCCGAGCAGCAGCATTTCGGCCGCGCCGCCTTGCGCCTCGGTATCTCGCCGCCGACGCTCACGCATCAGATCAAGAAGCTTGAAAGCCAGCTCGGCGTCAAGCTGCTGAAGCGGAAAGGCAACACCAAAGTCGTCATCACCGAGGCAGGCCAGCGCTTTCTGACCGGCGCGCGCGAAGCGCTGCGCCAGTTCGAAGAGGCCGCAGCAATTGCGCGGTACGCCGAACGCGGCGAGCTCGGCCATCTTCAAGTCGGCTTCATGCTCTCGGTGCTCGGCGCGGGCCAGCTGCCGCGCTGGATCGGCGCGTTCCAGCAGGCCCATCCGGCGATCGACATTACGATGCGCAAGCTCTCGCCGGCGGCGCAGATCACCGCAATCGCGCGCAACGAACTTGACGCCGGCTTCACGCGCGCGCCGCACAAATATCCGCCGGGCGTCCGCGGCTTCGAAATATATCGCCAGCGCCTGGCGCTGGCGCTGCCGCGCAAGCATCCGCTCGCGCAACGCAGGGTCATCAGCCCGGCGCTGCTGGCGCGTGAGGCGTTCGTCAGTTTTCCGCCCGAACTCGACGTCGGGTTGTTCGGCTTTACCGAAGCCATCGCCCGCATCGACAAATTCGTTCCGCGCGTGGTCAAGCGCCAGCACGATTTCAGCGCGGTGCTGGCTTACGTCGCCGCCGGCTATGGCATCGCGGTCGTGCCGGAGCTGCTCACGAAAACGATGAACGTTCCCAACGTCGTGTTCCGCAACATTACGGCGCATCCGATGCCTCGGACATCGATCGCTTTCGTCTATGGCACCGCCGCGTCGCCGTCGGCCAGGTTGCTGATCCGGCACATGCAGCGTCACGCGCTGCGGAATGCGGGCGGCGGCGCTTTTCGGCCTCCTATCGGGAGGGCGAGGCAAAAAGGTGCGCCGAGACTGGTTCTCTCGCGCGCATGAATCGCCTTCGCCGCGAGCTTCTGTCGCTTTCGATCGGCGCCGCGTCATGGCCGCTCGTTCCGCTCTCTGCAGCTGCCGCCGACACCGAACGGTGGGCCACGGCCGTAAAGTTCTGCGGCACGAAGATGGAGTGATGTGCTGCTTGGCGCTCGCTTGCCTTAACGCCTCTTCACCGAACGCAGCGCCGCCAGGAGTTCTGCTTCGGTGAACGGTTTCTGCAGGACGGCAACCGCCTTGTCGGTCGCCGGCGAGGTATTGGCGAAACCCGTTATCACGATGATGGGGATTTGCAGTGCGTGCATCTCGTCAATCAGCTCATAGGACAGTTCGTTGGTTCGCAAGTTGATGTCCACCAAGGCGATGTCGGGGGTGCCTTCGGATATGAGACGCCTGGCGTCGTTTGCAGTCGCCACTGGTCCGACAACCTCGGCGCCACGGGACTCGAAGAATGTCTTCAATTGCGTGCTGATCTCCCAGGAATCTTCGACGATGAGCAGACGAGCACCCGCAAGCTGCGAGGGATCGGACTCGAACGGCATGCGTGTATTCGACGAACTCATTATGAGATGCACAAAAAATTTCAATGACTGAGTTCAAGATGTTTCATCCGCGCTGCGAGCGGACAAGATCTGAATAGCGGGTCGTCGCTACATTATCGTTCGGATGGTTAGTGCTCGCGGTTAACGTCGCTGCGGAAACTGCTTCATTATACGTTAGTATAACTTACAGATACGATCCTGTAGGGCGCTACGGTTGTATAATCAGGGTACGGAAGCGAACTGAAGTGAGGGCTTCATCCATCCATTCTCTTAAGGCAAAAGCCTCGACATGCTGCAGGGTCGCTGCGAACAGGTACATAGTCGGGCTCCAGAGGCAGACGGCTCGATGCCGCGATTGGATTCGCCGGTCGCGCTCGCCGTCATCGTCGGCATCGCCTACTTTCTATCCGCCCGTCTCGGTCTTGCCCTACTGAGCAAGCCCGATGGTGTAGCGGTTTTTTGGCCTGCCGCCGGTGTCGCTTCCGGTGTTCTGATCGCGCTCGGGCCGCGGGCCCGATGGCCGATCGCGATTGGGACCATCGTTGCGACGGTTTTGGCAAACCTGCTGGGCGACCGAAATTTCGGGA
>JASHXZ010000138.1 GCA_030043285.1 Xanthobacteraceae bacterium
GCGCTGTCGATGGAAGGCCGCATGACGGTGTGCAACATGTCGGTCGAGGCCGGTGCCAAGGCCGGCTTCATCGCGCCCGACGAGAAAGCGTACGCGTACCTGAAGGACCGGCCCAAGTCGCCGAAGGACAAGGCCTGGGACGATGCGGTGCGCTATTGGGAGACGCTGCGCTCCGACGACGGCGCGCATTTCGACCGCGAGATCAGGCTCGATGCGGCCAAGCTGCCGCCGCTCGTGACCTGGGGCACCAACCCCGAGCAGGTCGTGTCGGTGACCGGCAACGTGCCGCGCGTCGAGGACATCGCCGACGACAAGAAGCGCGAGGCGGCGGCGCGCGCGCTCGCCTATATGGGCCTCAAGGGCGGCGAGAAGATCGTCGACATCTCCATCGACCGCGTCTTCATCGGCTCATGCACCAACGCGCGCATCGAGGATTTGCGCGCCGCCGCCAAGGTGGTGGACGGCAAGACGGTGAGCGCCAACGTCAACGCCATGATCGTGCCGGGCTCGGGCCTGGTCAAAGAGCAGGCCGAGGCGGAGGGGCTCGACAAGATTTTCGTCAAAGCCGGCTTCGAATGGCGCGAGCCCGGCTGCTCGATGTGCCTTGCGATGAATCCCGACAAGCTCAGTCCCGGCGAGCGCTGCGCCTCGACCTCGAACCGCAATTTCGAGGGCCGCCAAGGCCACAAGGGCCGCACGCACCTGGTGTCGCCAGCCATGGCGGCGGCAGCGGCGATCGCGGGACGTTTCGTCGACGTGCGGGAGTGGCGTTGACAGGGAGCTTTATCCCGTCACCCACCAGCAGTGATACTGCGGATAGAGCACCGTGCCGCTCGGCCGGTGCTGCAGCTCGAGCCAATCGACGCAGCGGCGGTAGAGCAGGTGCTGCGGCTGCGGCCTGATCTCGATATAGGGGCGCGCGTAACGCGGCGGCGGTGCGTGATGCCGCGGCCGCTGTGCGGTTTGCGCTAACGATGGGGTGACGGCGACGGCGCTCAGCAGCAACGCGCAACCGCCAACGAGAATCGACTTCATCGACATTGCCGCCTCGCTCGAACGTTCCCGCCACGCGCAGGCTCGCGTATAGCGGCAGCTTGGTCAACCGTATCGCGACCGGAAGGGGAGCTTCGACACGGCCCGATCTGCGCTACATATCAAGTATGGCCGATTTCCCATCCGATCCGCTGGCTTGGCGCGCCGTCAAGGCGCCGTCGCTCGGCGAGCTTGAAGCTTTGGCCGAGGAGGTGTTTCGCCTGTTGCCGAAGCGCTTTCGCGACCTGTATGGCAACCTGGTCATTCAGGTCGACGATTTTCCCAGCCGGCAGGTGCTGCGCGCCATGCGGGCGACCAGCGAGTTCGACCTGCTCGGCCTGTTCCAGGGCGTCGGCTTGCCGTTCCGCGCCGAAAGCGCGCCGCTGCAGATGCCCAACATGATCTGGCTTTATCGGCGGCCGATTTTGGATTACTGGGCCGGGCACGACGAAACGCTGGGCGCGCTCGTCAAGCACGTGCTCATTCACGAGATCGGCCATCATTTCGGCCTGTCGGACGGCGACATGCACGCCATCGAGCGCGCAGCGCGCTGAGCAAAAGGAGCGGCACCATGAAAATCGACGGCGGCTGCCATTGCGGCTTCATCACGATCGAAGGCGAGGCCGACCCACAGAACGTGCAGATCTGCCACTGCACCGATTGCCAGACCGGCACCGGCAGCGCGTTTCGCGTGTCGATCCCGGTGCCCGGCGCGAGCTTCAAGATGACCGGCCAGCCGACAAGTTATCTGAAGACCACTGCCGACAGCGGGCGGCCGCGGCTGCAAGTGTTCTGTCCGCATTGCGGCTCGCCGATTTACTCGACTTCGCCGGGTGAGGGCGTGCAGCCGTCCTACATGGTGCGGGTCGGCATCTTGCGGCAGCGCGATCAACTCGCGCCGCGGCGGCAGAACTGGTTCCGCTCGGCGCGCGCCTGGGTCACGAACCTCGACGCGGTGCCGAAGAACGAGAAGGCTTCGGCGTGACGTACGGCGCATGATCTAAGGTATGCAGTCGCGGCTTTCTCTGATCGAGAAGGTTAAGTCTAGACAATCTGTGCGGCTAATCCATCACTCCACCTTGATGTGCGCGGACGTAATCACTTTTGCCCATTTCTCCGTCTCTTGATCCGTGAATGCGCCGAATGCGGCCGGGCTCATTGGTGCCGGCTCGACACCCAAGGCGGTTAAACGTGCTTTGTTGTTTGGATCGCTCAAGCTGGCGTTGATATCCTTATTGAGCTGCTCGACGATCGCGGCGGGCGTCCCGTTCGGCGCCCCGATGCCGAGCCAAGCGCTGGCCTCGTAGCCCGGCACAAAGCGCCTCAATGGCGGAACGTCGGGCAGCAGCGCCGAAGGCCGGGTCGTGGTCACCGCGAGCACACGCAACTTGCCGGCCCTGATGAAGGCGAGCGCGCTGGCGATGGCGGTGAACGCGACTTGCACCTGGCCGGCGAGCAGGTCGGGATAAAGGTTGGCGCGGTACGGCACGTGGGTGAGATCGACGCCGGCCATGAGCTTGAACAATTCGCCGAACACGTGCGGCGCGCTGCCGTTGCCGCCGGACGCCATGTTGACCTTGCCCGGATTGACTTTGGCATAAGCGATGAATTCGGGGACATCTTTGGCCGGGAACGACGGCGTCACCAGCATGACGAACGGATTGTCGCTCACGAACGCGACCGGCGCGATGTCGCGGATGAAATCGAACGGCAGATGCGGGTACAGCGTGGCGTTGATGGCGTTGGTCATGCTGGAGAGGAGCAGCGTGTAACCGTCGGGCGCGGCGCGCACCACCGACTCGGTGGCGACATTGGTGCCGGCGCCGGGCCGGTTCTCGACCATGACCGATTGGCCGAGCCGCTGCCCGAGCCATCGGGTGAGCAGCCGGGCGACGATGTCGGGCCCGGTGCCGGGCGGCAGGCCGACCACCAGACGGATCGGCCGCGTCGGATAGGTTTGCGCATGACCGGCGCGCGGCACGGCCGCAACGGCCGGTGCAACGAGCGCAGCTTGCACAAATCTACGGCGCGAAAAATCCACGGGCGCTGGCATCGAGGTTTGGCCGATGCTGCGGCGCTCTAATACAGCGGCTCGCCCTCGACGGTACAGCGGCGGAGCGTGCGGCGCTGCTGCGGCGGCCAGTCGGTGCGGGCGTGCAGGCAGGCGAGATTGTCCCACATGATGAGGTCGCCCGGCCGCCACACGTGCTCGTAAATGATCTCGGGATCCTCGGCGATGGCGAACAGGCGCGCCAGCAGCGCTTCGCTCTCGTCACGGTCCATGCCTTCGATCCACATCGAGTTCTGGCTCGCGACATACAGCGCCTTGCGGCCGGAGCCCGGATTGGTGACGAAGATCGGCTGGCGGCAGTGGTGCGTGGTCTCGAGCGGCAGCGTGATGTCGATGCGGCGGCCGACGCCGTATTGCTGGCCCTGGATCACCATGGTGCCATCGAGCCGCCGTTTCAGATCGGCCGGCAGCCGGTCGTAGGCCGCATACAGGCTGGAAAACTTGGTGTGGCCGCCCTCAGCCGGAATGTCGATGCCGTACAGGAACGAGGCGCGATGCGGCCGCCGGTGATAACACTTGTCGGTGTGGAACCACATCTCGCCGTGGCCGAGCGAGCCGAGCGGCTTGCCGCCCGCGTCGACCTTGTCGGTGACCATCATCATGTCGTGCCAATCGGGCGAGTCGCCGACGCCCTTGGCGCCGGGTTTCGGCGGCACGCGCCTCGCCACCGGGCCGAAATAGGACGCGAACCGGCGCTGATCGTCCTCGCTCAGGTTCTGATCGCGGAACAGCAGTACGGTGTGTTGGTGCCAGGCATCCTTGATCTGCCGCTGCGCGTCGGCATCGAGCGGGCGGGTGAGATCGACGCCGCGGATTTCAGCTCCGATCAGGGGATGCAGCTTGACGAGGCAAATGGCGCTGACCGGCTCGGCTAGCATCGTCATGGCGGTCTCCCGGCGGATCGTCCGTGCAGTATAGCAGCCGCGCGGCCGCTCTGAAGCTATGCCGGCTATGCACGTATAGCCGGGCTTGACCCGCGCGGGTCGAGCCGTCATGAGAAGGGCGTTTCGCCGATCCAGGGACCGGTCCATGGACAAGTTCACCACGCTCGAAGGCGTCGCGGCGCCGCTGAAGATGATCAATGTCGACACCGACATGGTCATCCCCAAGCAATATCTGAAGACCATCAAGCGCACCGGGCTCGGCAAGGGCCTGTTTGCCGAAAAGCGCTATCGCGACGACGGCAGCGAGAATCCGGATTTCGTGCTCAACAAGCCGGCCTATCGCAAGTCCAAGATCCTGGTCGCCGGCGACAATTTCGGCTGCGGCTCCTCGCGCGAGCACGCACCCTGGGCACTCATGGACTTCGGCATCACCTGCGTGATCTCGACCTCGTTCGGCGACATTTTTTATAACAACTGCTCCAAGAACG
>JASHXZ010000248.1 GCA_030043285.1 Xanthobacteraceae bacterium
CGGCTTGGCGTTGCGTCCGGTCGCGACAACATGCAGATCCGGCCGCCGACCGGTGAGCGCCGCCAGCACGGTTGCGAGATCGAGATACTCGTAGCGCAGCGCGATGTTGAGCTCGTCGAGGATGACGAGCTTTAGACTAGGGTCGCCCATCAATTCGCGCGCCTTGACGAAGGCGCGCTCGGCGGCGGCGACGTCGCGGGCGCGGTCCTGGGTCTCCCAGGTGAAGCCCTCGCCCATTGTGTGCCAGATGAGCTGATCGCCGAAGCGGGCGAGCGCGTCGCGCTCGGCCGAATGCCAGGCGCCTTTGATGAACTGAACCACGCCGACGCGGTGGCCTCGGCCGAGTATGCGCAAAGCGAGCCCGAACGCCGCCGTCGATTTGCCCTTGCCGGGGCCGGTATGCACGATAAGCAAGCCCTTCTCGATAGTCTTTTCCGCCACCTCGGCGTCCTGCACCGCCTTGCGCTTGATCATCTTGGCGCGGTGCCGCTCGGCCTCGCCGGCTTCGGTTTTTTTCTCGGTCTCGGTCATGGTGCGTCCTTCACGGCGTCTTTCAGAACGAGCGGCAGGCCCGCCACCATGAGAACGACGCGGTCGGCGCGCGCCGCCATGCGCTGGTTGAGCACGCCCTGCCAATCGCGAAAGCGCCGGCCGAGCGGATGATCCGGCACGATGCCGAAGCCGACTTCGTTCGACACCAGCACCACCGGCGCCGCCGCCGCTTGCAGCGCTTTCTCAAGACGGTCGATTTCAGCGTCGACATCCGTTTCCGACAGCATCAGGTTCGACAGCCACAGCGTCAAGCAGTCGACCAACGCCGGCGCATCGCCGCAGGCAGCGAGCGCGCGCGCAATATCGCGCGGCGTTTCGACCGTGCGCCACGACGCAGCGCGCCGCACGCGATGCGCCTCGATGCGCGCCGTCATCTCGTCATCGCCCGCCGCGGCCGTCGCGATATAAAACCACGGCGGCGGCAACGCGGTCAGCAGGCTCTCGGCGTAGCGGCTCTTGCCCGAACGGGCGCCGCCGAGCACGAAAGTGAGCTTCGCCTCATCGCTCATCGCCAAGACCATCTTCCCGGTCACATTGACAGCCCGGCCGCGCGAAATCTATCGTCAGCGTATCAACGGTGCCTCGCGAGAGGCCGAAAAGGGAATGCGGTGCGGAACCCCGGTTCCTAATCCGCAGCTGCCCCCGCAACTGTAAGCGGCGAGCCCGTGATCCAAAAGCCACTGGATTCTTTATCCGGGAAGGCAGTCACGGGCGTTAAACCGCGAGCCAGGAGACCTGCCGTCGATGCGATCGAGCCGGGCGGGGTGCCTCGGCGCAAGACGATCCGCATGGCGCACCCGGCGAAGTTTTCTGCGGAGCCGCGCGTGGGCGATCCTCGAGCTGACGCCGAACAGAGCGCGGAGCAGTCCGCCGCGCCGCTCGTCTACGTCTGCATCACCTGCCGGGCGACAGGCGCGCCCGATCAAGTGCCGCGTCCGGGCGAACTCCTTGCGGCGGCGACCGAGCGCGCCGCGGCCGGCACCGAAGTCGAGGTGCGGCGGCTGCGCTGCCTGGCCAATTGCACGCACGGCCCCAGCGCCGCCATGCGCTGCAACGGCTCGTGGACCTACGTGTTCGGCGGCCTCGACCCGACCTGTGGCGAAGCGCTGGTTGCCGGCGCGCGTCTCATGGCCGGCGCGGCCGACGGCATATTGCCGTGGCGCGGCCGGCCCGAACCGCTCAAGGGTCGCTTGATCGCCCGCGTTCCTCCGCTCGATTTTACGGAGACCGATTTATGAACGAGATGACCGGCTCGCTCACGCGCGTGCCCTGCACCATCGTCACCGGCTTTTTGGGTGCCGGCAAGACCACGCTGATCCGCCATGTGCTCGGCAACGCCCAGGGCCGCCGCCTTGCCGTCATCGTCAATGAATTCGGCGACGTCGGCATCGACGGCGAGATCCTCAAAGGGTGCGGCAATGCCGCGTGCCCGGAAGAGAACATCGTCGAGCTCGCCAACGGCTGCATATGCTGCACGGTTGCCGACGCGTTCGTGCCGGCGCTCGACGCCATTCTGTCGCGCGAGGCCGTCGAGCACATCGTCATCGAGACCTCCGGCCTCGCATTGCCGAAGCCGCTGGTGCAGGCTTTTGCCTGGCCGGCGATCAAAAGCCGTGTCACCGTCGACGGCGTCGTCGTGGTGGTCGACGGCGCCGCACTCGCCGACGGCCGCGTCGCCGATGATGTGGCCGCGCTGGCGCAGCAGCGCGCCGCCGACCCGGCGCTCGTCCACGACGATCCGATCGAGGAAGTCTTTGCGGACCAGATCGCCTGCGCCGACTTGGTCGTGCTCAACAAGCGCGATCTGCTCGACGAATCCGGTCTCGCCAAGGCGCAGGCGGCGATCGCGGACGCGCTGCCGCGGCGGGTGAAGACCATCGCGGTCGCCGACGGCCAGGTCGATGCGGCGCTGCTGCTCGGGCTCGGCGTCGGCACCGAGGCCGATATCGAAAATCGCCGCACCCTGCACGACGCCGAACTCGAGCACGACCACGACGATTTCGATTCGTTCGTCGTGCCGCTCGGCGAAATCACCGAGCCGTCGGCGCTTTCCGCCCGCATCGCAGCGCTGGCGGAAAAATTCGACGTGCTCCGCGTCAAAGGTTTTGCCGCGGTCGCCGGCAAGCCGCTGCGGCTTCTGGTGCAGGCGGTTGGCGGCCGCGTCACGCATCAATATGACCGGCCGTGGCGCGCCGCCGAAGCGCGGCAGGGCCAGCTCGTGGTGATCGGCCTGAAGGGTCTCGATCGGACCGCCGTGGCGCGCGCGCTCGCCGGATAGCGCTCGGAGCAGGCGATGCATCTGCTGACCACGAGTTCGACCAGTCTCGACGACATCGTCGAAGCGGTCGATCTCGGCCAGCCGCCGGGCGACATCGCGGTGCTGTCGTTTGCCGACAGCGACCTCGCTGGGCTTGCCGCCGCCTGGGCGATCGAGCGCGACGCGCTGCCCAGCGTGCGGCTCGCGCATTTGCGCGAGCTGCGCCATCCGATGTCGGTCGATGTTTGGATCGACCGCGTCGCCGCGCACGCCAAAATCATCGTCGTCCGGCTCCTCGGCGGCCTCGACTGGTGGCGCTACGGCACCGAGCGGCTCGCCACGCTGGCGCGCGAGCAAAAGATCGCGCTCGCGGTGCTTCCCGGCGAGGATCGCGACGATGCGCGGCTCGCCGCGGCCTCGACCTTGCCACGCCACGAGCTTGATCTGTTGCTGCGTTATTTCCGCGAAGGCGGCCGCGAGAATTTACGCGCGCTGCTGCGCCGGCTGGCGCGCCACGCCGGCAGCAACGTCGAAGCCCCGCCGCCGCGGCCGGTGCCGCGCTGCGCCGGCTATCTGCCCGGCGAAGGGGCTGTGGAGCTGGAGCGGCTGCTGACATCCTCCCCCGTGGAGCGCAGCGGAACGGGGGAGGGGGACCGCGCGAAGCGCGGTGGAGGGGGCGCGGGACTCGAGGAAATTCCCTCGACGCAAGAGAAGCGTCTAGTCCGGCGCCCCTTCCACCATCTTGCTGCGCAAGATGGTCCCCCTTCCCCGCTGCGCGGGGAAGGAAAAAATGTCGTCCCGATCCTCTTCTATCGCGCCATGCTGCTGGCGGCCGACACCGCGCCGATCGACGCGCTGTGCGCGGCGCTCGCCGCGCGCGGGCTTGCGCCAGCGCCGCTCGTGGTGCCGAGCCTGAAGGACGACGAGGCCGCGCGATTCTTGCGCGACGCCTTCGCAAAGCTTCGCCCCGCGCTCGTCGTCACCACGACCGCATTCGCCGCCGGCAACAGCGGCGAAGCGACGGTGCTCGACAAAGCCGATGTGCCGGTGCTGCAGATCATCAGCGCCGCCACCAAGCGCGCGGCGTGGCGCGACAGCCCGCGCGGGCTCGGCGCCGCGGATCTGGCGATGCACGTGGTGCTGCCCGAACTCGACGGCCGCATCCTCTGCGGCGCCGTCGCGTTCAAGGAGCCGCTGCCGAAGAACGACGCGCTCGCTTTCACGGCGCTGGCGAGCCAGCCCGAACCGGACCGCATCGCCCTGGCGGCCGACCGCATCGCCGCCCTGGTGCATCTTCGCACGCTATCGCGCGAACAGCGCCGCGCCGCCATTCTGATGCCCGATTATCCGGGCGCGCCGGGCCGCACCGGCTACGCGGTCGGGCTCGACGTGCCAGCGAGCGTCGTGGCGCTGCTCGGCGATCTTAAAGCGGCAGGTTACACGATCGACAACGCGCCGACAGAGCCGCACGATCTGCTCGACGCGCTGGCCGCGGGCGCCGACCAAGCGGCGCTTTCGCTTGCGCATTATCGCGATCTGCTTGCGCGCGTGCCGGCCGCGGCAGCGGCGCGCGTGCAAGAAGCATGGGGCGATCCGGCCGACGATTCCGATATGCACGACGGCGCGTTTCGGTTTCGCGCCCGGCGCTACGGCAGTGTCTGGGTCGCGCTGCCGCCCGATCGCGGCCGCGCCGCCGATCGCCGCGCCGATTATCACGATCCGGCGCTGCCGCCGCGCCATGCGTTGGTCGCGTTCGGACTATGGCTGCAGTATGCCGCAAAAATCGATGCGCTGATCCACATGGGCGCCCACGGCACCTTGGAATGGCTGCCCGGCAAGGCTGTGGCGCTCACCGCCGAATGCTTTCCGGAAATCGTCACCGGTGCGCTGCCGGTCATCTATCCGTTCATCGTCAGCAATCCGGGCGAGGCCGCGCAGGCCAAGCGCCGCATCGCCGGATTGACGATCGGTCATCTGCCGCCGCCGCTCGTCGCCGGCGGCGCGCTGTCGGGCGACGCGCGCGAGCTGGAACGCCTGATCGACGAATATGCGCAAGCCGACGGCCTCGACCGTCGCCGCCGCGAAAAGCTGGCGAAGCTGATCGTCGAGACGGCGCAGCGCAGCGGCTTGGCGCGCGAGGCGGGGCTCGCACCCCCTCCCTACCCTCCCCCGCGCGCGGGGGAGGATAAGGAGGGGGCTGGCGACGCATTGCGCCGCATCGATGCCTGGCTGTGCGATCTCAAAGACCTTGCCGTCAAGGACGG
>JASHXZ010000249.1 GCA_030043285.1 Xanthobacteraceae bacterium
GGCGGAACAATGGCTCCTTGTCGAGTGCATCGAGCGCTTCCGCCAGGCTCTTGGGCAGCAGCGGGCGTTCCGCCGCGTAGGGCGCATCCTCGGCCGGCGGCGGCGCGAGCTTGCCTTCGATGCCGGCGAGGCCGGTCATCACCTGCGACAGTATATAGAGATAAGGGTTCGCCGCCGGCTCGCCGGCGCGATTTTCCAGCCGCGTCGCCGGATCGCCGAGGCCGCCGAGCACGCGGATCATGGCGCCGCGATTGTCGTTAGCCCAGCCGGCGCGGTCGGGCGCCAGCGAGTTGGTGCGGAAGCGCCGGTAGCCGTTCACGGTCGGCGTGGTGAACGCGGAACTCGGCCCGGCATGGTGAAGGATGCCGGCGAGATAGTGCAGGCCGAGCGCCGAGAGCGGCTCGCCCGCCTGGTGCGGCGCCAGCAGGTTCTTGCCGCTCGCGGCGTCGACCAGCGACTGATGCAGGTGCCAGCCGCTCGGATAAAAGCCGTTGAGCGCCGGCCGGCACATGAAGGTCGCGAAGTAGCCGAGCCGCCGGCAGATTTGCCGCGTCGCGGTGCGGAACAAAAACGCGTTGTCGGCGGCCTCGAGCGCGCTGCGCGGCGCGAAGGTGCATTCGACCTGGCCGGGGCCCCATTCGTTCTCGATCGAGCGTAGCCCAAGCCCGAGCGTCTCGAACGCATCGCCGAGCGCGTCGAACACGCCTTGCATCAAATCCATGTTGGATTCGGAGTGATAATGATAGCCCGGCTCGGCCGGGAAGGTGCGGAGCGGCCGGCCGCGCACGCCGGGCGCGGCGATATTGTCGTCGCCCAAACGGTCGTCGGCGATGCGCAGCAGATACCATTCGATCTCGATGCCGATGACGCTGCCGTAGCCATGACGCCCGAGTTTCGCCAGCGCCTTGCGCAACAGCTGGCGCTGCGCGAAATGGAACGGTCGCCCGTCGTTGAAATATTCATCGCACAGCACCCAGCCGACGCCGGGCGCCCATGGCAGCACGCGGAACGTCGACGGATCCAGCACTGCGGTGAGATTGGGCGAGCCGGTCATCTCGTCGAGGCCCATGCCGCCGCCGCGCGTGAACGATGAGAACACCCGCGCGCCGGTCGAATCGAGCGTCGTGGTGGCAACGCCGATGTTGTAGCCGCCGCTCAGCGCCGACAGGAAAGCCGGCACGGTCAGCGTCTTGGCGCGCGCATAGCCGTGGGTGTCGCTCCAGGCGAGCCGCACATAGCGTAGTTTATCCGCTTCGACCCGGCGCTTGATCTCCTCGGCCTGGCGCCGCTCGTCATCGCTCCACAGGCCGTGCCGGTCGATGAAGGTCGCTTGGTGCGGGCTCATGAATACGCGGTCTTTGACGAAGAGATTGGGTGCGCAGGGTTGCGCCGGCCGAGCGCTACCATGCTTTCAAACGCGATTGAAGCTTGCCGGTTCGCGCTGTGATCCGCGGCAAAGACACGGCGGCGTCGCAATCCCTTGCGGCGAAGCGCCCGCCGCATCATCATGCGGATCGCCGCGTTCATCAGAAAGCGGGCATTGCGAGGGGAAATGGCGAAGACCACGAAGACCACAAAAACTATGAAAACCAAGGACGCACACCGCGACATCAAGCAGCAATTGATCCTCGCCGGCAAAGTTTTGGTCGCCGAAGGCCACGACGATTTCACCCGCGGCCATATTTCGATGCGCGTGCCCGGCGAGCCGAAGCTGTTCTTCATGAAGCCGCACAGCGTGGGCCTCGACGAGATCACCATGGCGAACATCCTCACCATCGATCTCGAGGGCAACGTGGTTGCCGGCTCGGCGCGCCGGCACAGCGAGGTCTACATTCACTCGGAAATCTTCAAGGCCCGCGCCGACGTCAATTGCGTCATCCATACGCACTCGCCCTATGCGGTGGCGCTGTCGTCGACCGGCCGGCCGATGCGCGCCTACAGCCAGCCCGGCGCGCTGTTTGCCGGCGCGCTCGGCCTCTATACCGGCACCATCGCGCTCATCCGCAGCCACGCGCTCGGCGCCGGCGTCGCGCAGGCGCTCGGGCCGCACCGCGCCGTGCTCCTGAAAAACCACGGCCCGGTGGTGACCGGAAAAACCATCGCCGAATGCGTGGTCGGCGCCATCATGCTGGAGAACGCCGCGATGATTCAGCTCGCCGTCGAAGCCGCCGGCGATCCGGCGCCGGAATTTTCGCCCGACGACCTCGCCAAGCTGAAAAGCGAAATCGGCCAGCCGGAGCAGTTCCAGATCAATTTCGACTATCTGGTGCGCCGCGTGCAGCGGCGCGCGCGTTAATTAGGCCGCTACGCGTGCTGAGCGCGCGGGACACGGCTTCAGGCTCTGCTCGCAGCAGGCGGCTCCCAAGCTTGCTCATCTTTTTTCACGCTCGCCTGATCTTGGCGTGCCGCGTATCACGACTGCCGGCAAATGAAATAACAACCTGGGCTCTCGCGTGGCCGGCGCTCTCAAGAAAAAAGGGGCGGTTAAACCGCCCCCTTCCGCTCGCGCAGCCAGCCTGGATTACCAGCAATGGTAATAGGCTGCCCAAGACACGTCGGCCGCGTAGCCGTTGTTGCTTGCCTTCGCCATGGTGCAATACGGGCTCTTCGCCGCCGCCGCCACATGCCGTGCATGCTTCGCATGGGCCGCTTGGGCCGGAACCGCCAAGTATGACATCGCCGAAACCGCTACCGCCAAGACCACCGCGGTCTTGAGAAGATTCTTCATCCCGTTCCTCCTTTGGTTTCCTCCGGCGGCGTCCCATCCCCTGGGACGGCGAGGGAGGCCTTTTCTTTGGCGGGGCACTGGGCCGGTCCGCCGAGGGGGAGCATGGCGCAGTTTAGGCGACGTGTATACGGATATTTTACGGCTTAGGAATCTAAATTTATGCAACTTTTACTCTCATATTCCCCGCCATGTCGATGCCGGCCGTGGGCCGAGGGCCGAGGACAGCCCCCACGACGATGATAAGGGTCGGCGGCAGAAGGCTCGGTTTGGCTCACGGGCGGCAACTGCAAATACCGCGTCGTTCGCGGCGGCACGCGCTATAATCGCGCCAAATGGGAGGAGACGCCGTGGCAGCGCTCACGCAGAGTTACGTCCATGGGGCGAGCGACGAGCCGCTCATTGGCGACACCATCGGCCGGTTCTTCGACGCCGCCGCCGCCAAATGGGCGCACCGGCCGGCGCTGGTGGTGCGCCACCAGAACGTGCGGCTGAGCTACGGCGCGCTGAAAGCCGCGGTCGACAAGCTTGCCGCCGGACTGTTGACGCTCGGGCTTGCGCCCGGCGACCGCATCGGCATCTGGTCGCCCAACAACAGCGAATGGGTGCTCACGCAATTCGCCACCGCCAAGGCCGGGCTGATCCTGGTCAACATCAATCCATCCTATCGGGTGACCGAGCTCGAATACGCGCTCAACAAGGTCGGCTGCAAGGCGCTGATCCTGGCCGAGCGTTTCAAGACTTCGGATTATATCGGCATGCTGCGCGAGCTGGCGCCCGAACTTTTACGCGCGACGCCGGGCAAGCTGGAATCGGCGCGGCTGCCGGCGTTGCGCGCCGTCGTCGTGCTCGGCGAAGACAACCATGCCGGCTGCCTGCGCTTCCCGGACGTGGCGGCGCGCGGCGGCGCCGCCGAACAACAACGCATCGCCGCGCTGGCGCCGCTGTTGCAGTTCGACGAGCCGATCAACATCCAGTTCACCTCGGGCACCACCGGCTTTCCCAAAGGCGCGACGCTGTCGCACCACAACATCCTCAACAACGGATTCTTCATCGGCGAGGCGATGCGGCTCACCGAGCAGGACCGCCTGTGCATCCCGGTGCCGCTGTACCATTGCTTCGGCATGGTCTTGGGTAACCTCGCCGCGGTGACGCACGGCGCCTGCATGGTGTTTCCCGGCGAGGGCTTTGACGCGCTGACCACGCTCGAGACGGTGGCGGCCGAGCGCTGCACCGCGCTGCACGGCGTGCCGACCATGTTCATCGCCCAGCTCGACCATCCCGACTTCGCCAAATTCGATCTGACCAGCCTGCGCACCGGCATCATGGCCGGCTCGCCGTGCCCGATCGAGGTGATGAAGCGCGCCGTCGACAAGATGCATCTTAACGAGATCACCATCGCCTACGGCATGACCGAGACGAGCCCGGTGAGCTTTCAAAGCTCCACCACGGACCCGCTGGAGCGCCGCGTCGCCACGGTCGGGCGCATCCAGCCGCACATCGAGGTGAAAGTCGTCGACACCAGTGGCCGCATCGTGCCGCCCGGCGCGCCCGGCGAACTTTTGACCCGCGGCTATTGCGTCATGCTCGGCTATTGGGGCGACGAGGAGCGCACCCGCGAGGCGATCGATCCTGCCCGCTGGATGCACACCGGCGACCTCGCCACCATCGACGCCGAGGGCTATTGCAACATCGTCGGCCGCATCAAGGACATGGTGATCCGCGGCGGCGAGAACGTGTACCCCCGCGAGGTCGAGGAGTTCCTGTACACGCACCCGGCCATCGAGGACGTCCAGGTAATCGGCGTGCCGGACGCGAGGTACGGCGAGGAGCTATGCGCCTGGGTGCGCCTCAAGCCGGGCACGGACCTCACCGCCGAGCAGGTGCGCGAGTTCTGCACCGGGAAGATCGCGCACTACAAGATCCCGCGCTACGTA
>JASHXZ010000250.1 GCA_030043285.1 Xanthobacteraceae bacterium
GGGCGCGGTGCACGCCGCCGAAGGCTACGCGCGCTCGACCGGCAAGGTCGGCACCGTCTTGGTCACGTCCGGCCCCGGCGCCACCAACGCGGTCACCGGCCTGACCGACGCGCTGTGTGACTCCGTGCCGCTTGTCGTCATCACCGGCCAGGTGCCGACGCACCTGATCGGCAACGACGCCTTCCAGGAATGCGACACCGTCGGCATCACGCGGCCGTGCACCAAGTACAATTATCTGGTCAAAAGCGTTGACGATCTGCCGCGCGTGCTGCACGAAGCTTTCCATATCGCGGCCAGCGGGCGTCCGGGCCCGGTGGTGGTCGACATCCCGAAGGACGTCCAGTTCGCCACCGGCAACTATTTCAAGCCCAAGGATTTCCAGCACAAGGGCTACCGGCCCAAGCTCAAGGGCGACCCCGACAAGATCAGCCGCGCCGTCGAGATGATGGCGGCCGCCAAGCGGCCGGTGTTTTACACCGGCGGCGGGGTGATCAATTCCGGCCGCGCCGCGACCGAATCGCTGCGTGAACTGGCCAAGCTCACCGGCTTTCCAGTGACCTCGACCCTGATGGGTCTCGGCGCCTTTCCGGCCGCCGATCCGCAATGGCTCGGCATGCTCGGCATGCACGGCACCTGGGAAGCCAACTGGTCGATGCACGATTGCGACCTGATGATCGCGGTCGGCTCCCGTTTCGACGACCGCATCACCGGCCGGCTCGACGCGTTCTCGCCCGGTTCGAAGAAAATCCACATCGACATCGATCCGTCCTCGATCAACAAGAACGTCAAGGTCGATCTCGGCATCGTCGGCGACTGCGCCCACGTGCTCGACGACATGGTGCGGCTGTGGCGCTCCGGCGGGCGCAAGGCGGATAGGAAGGCGCTCGATGCCTGGTGGGCGCAGATCGGCAAGTGGCGCGCCAAGAATTCGCTCGCCTATCGCAATTCCAACGAGGTCATCAAGCCGCAATACGCCATCCAGCGGCTCTACGAGCTGACCAAGGACCGCGACACCTACATCACCACTGAGGTCGGCCAGCATCAGATGTGGGCGGCGCAGTTCTACCAATTCCAGGAGCCGACCCGCTGGATGACCTCGGGTGGGCTCGGCACCATGGGCTATGGGCTGCCGGCCTCGGTCGGCGTGCAGCTTGCCCATCCCAAATCGCTCGTGGTCGATATCGCCGGCGAAGCGTCGGTGCTGATGACCATGCAGGAAATGTCGACTGCCGTGCAGTACGACCTGCCGATCAAGATCTTCGTCATCAACAACCAGTACATGGGCATGGTGCGGCAGTGGCAGGAGTTGCTGCACGGCGGCCGCTACTCCCATTCCTACACCGAAGCGCTGCCCGACTTCGTCAAGCTCGCTGACGCCTATCACGCCCACGGCATCCGCTGCGAGCATCCCGGCGAGCTTGACGAAAAGATCCGCGAGATGATCGAGGTGAAGCGACCGGTGATCTTCGACTGCGTGGTCGACCCGGCGGAAAATTGTTTCCCGATGATTCCGTCCGGCCGCGCTCACAACGAGATGCTGCTCGGCGACGCCACCACGCGGGTCGAGGACGCGGTGACGGAAGAAGGGAAAGTGATGGTTTAGAGCGCGAATAGCGAAGTAGCGAATAGCGAGTGGAATTCGGAAAAATCCTATTTGCCATTGGCTGCTCGCCATTCGCCCTACCCGAATGAGAGGATCACCATGAAGCTCGCCATCATCGGCGCCGGCAATGTCGGCGGCACGCTCGGCGCCGCTTGGGCGCAGAAGGCCGGGCACGACGTCTTCTTCGGCGTGCGCGATCCGCAGTCGGAGAAGACGCAGGCGCTGGTCAAGAAGCTCAGCGGCAAGGCGCGTGCCGGCAGCACCGCGGAGGCAGCGGCGTTCGGCGAGGCCGTCGTGCTGACCACGCCGTGGCCGGCAGCCGAAGCGGCGATCCGCTCCATGGGAAATTTGCGCGGCAAGATTCTGCTCGACGCCACCAATCCGCTCGCCATGGGGCCCGACGGCCTCGGCCTCGAGATCGGCCACAGCATTTCAGCCGGTGAGAAGGTGCAGGGCTGGGCCACCGGCGCTTGCGTCTTCAAGACGCTCAATACCACCGGCTTCGGCAACATGGCCGAGCCGATCTATCACGGCGTGAAGTCGGTGATGTTCGTCGCCGGCGACGATGCCGCTAACAAGCCGAAGGTGATTGCGCTTGTCGCCGATCTCGGCTTCGACGTGATCGATGCCGGTCCGCTGCGCAACGCGCGGCTGCTCGAAGCTCACGCCATGCTGTGGATCGAGCTTGCGCTCAAGCGCGGTCTCGGCCGCGACTGGGCCTTTGCCCGGGTCAGACGCTGAGGAGCACGCCGTGAACAAAAAGACCGCGACCACGCATTATCCTGCCGCGCCGACCAGCGAGCGGGTCGAGAGCCGCACGCTGTGCGTGCTGGTCGACAACGAGCCCGGCGTGCTGGCCCGCGTCATCGGCCTGTTCGCCGGCCGCGGCTACAACATCGATTCGCTGACTGTTTCAGAGACCGAGCACGAGAAGCATCTCTCGCGCATCACCATCGTCACCCGCGGCACGCCGATGGTGTTGGAGCAGATCAAGAATCAGCTCGACCGTCTGGTGCCGGTGCATCGCGTCATCGATCTGACCACGGCCGGGCCGGCGATTGCGCGCGAACTGGCGATGGTCAAGGTGCGCGGCAAGGGCGAGCACCGCATGGAGGCGCTGCGCATGGCCGACGCGTTCCGCGCCCGCGTCATTGACGCCACCACCGAGAGCTTCGTGTTCGAGATCACCGGCGCTTCCGACAAGATCGAAAGCTTCATCAACCTGATGCTGCCGGTCGGCCTGGTCGAAGTGTCGCGCACCGGCGTGGTTGCGATCGCGCGCGGGCCGGAAGGGATGTAACGTCGTCATTGCGAGCGGAGCGAAGCAATCCAGCGGGGCCGTGCCGCTTGCTGGATTGCTTCGTCGCTTTGCTCCTCGCAATGACGCTTATTAAGCCGCGGCGGCGGCTTGCTTGGCCACTGGCTTCAGTCTCTCGACCAACGCGGCAAAACGGTCGACGAAGCTCTGCAAAAACTTCTGCGTGTTCTCGTCGCCGATATTGCCCTGTGCGTCGATCAGGTTCGGCTTGAAGGTCACGTAGGCCTCGCCGCCCAGCAGGATGGTGCCGAGGCTGACCAGGATGTTGCGCAGATGCTGCTGCGCCAGCGCGCTGCCGAAGGCGCCCGGCGAAGTGCCGGTGATGAATGCGGGCTTTTCCGCCCAGACGCTAGTGCCGTAAGGCCGCGCGCCCCAGTCGATGGCGTTTTTCAGCACCGCCGGTATCGATCGATCGTGCTCGGGGGTGACGAACAGGATGCCGTCGGCGCGGGCAATGTCCTGCTTGAAGCGCGTCACTTCGGCCGGCAGGCTCCCTTCGTTGTCCTGATTGTACATGGGCAAATCATCGATCCGGGCGAAGGTGGCCTCAAATTTGCCGGCGCCAAGCCGCGCCAGCGCGCGGGCGAGCTTGCGATTGATCGAGTCGCGGCGGTTCGAGCCGACGATGACGGCGATCTGGGGCAGGGCGGCTTGTGCGGGCATGTTGCGCTCCTTAGTTAAAATTCGTAACTAGGGCTAGGGTGGTGACCGGGAGGAAGCCGCGCAAGAAGGCACAACGATGAAACCAAGGCACATGCATTTGCCCGGCGATTGCCGCGCCATCGGCGACGTGCTCGCCCGCGTCGGCGACAAATGGTCGGTGCTGGTCGTCACCCGGCTCGGCGACGGGCCGGTGCGCTTCAACGAGCTCAAGCGCTCGATCGGCGGCATCTCGCAGCGCATGCTGACCCTGACGTTACGCGGCCTCGAGCGCGACGGTCTGGTGACGCGCACGGTGTTGCCGACCGTTCCGCCGCGGGTCGACTATGCGCTCAGCCCGCTCGGTCGCGATCTGTTGCAGCCGGTCTCGGCGCTCGGCGCCTGGGCCATCCGCAACCAGGCGAAAATCGCGCGGGCGCGCGAACAGTTCGATGGGGCCGGATCGATGCACCCGGCGGCGCTCGACGCATCGGCATAGGAGGCCCTCCTGCGGCGTTGCTCGGGTCCAACGCGATTGCTATGACCCGTCGTCCGGCCGCCCGGATCAGCGAAATCTCACTTCAAAGCACGAAGGACTTGCCATGCGCGTTTACTACGACCGCGACGCCGACCTGAACCTGATCAAGGGCAAGAAGGTCGCCATTATCGGCTACGGCAGCCAGGGCCATGCCCATGCGCTCAACCTGCGCGATTCCGGCGTCAAGGAGGTCGCGGTCGCGCTGCGCAAGACCTCGCAGGGCGTCAAGAAGGCCGAAGGCGAAAAGCTGCCGGTCAAGGAGGTCGCCGAGGCCGCCAAATGGGCCGACGTGATGATGATGCTCACGCCCGACGAGCTGCAGGCCGACATCTATACCAACCAGCTGCACGGCAACATGAAGCAGGGCGCGGCCCTGATGTTCGCGCACGGGCTGAACATCCATTTCAACCTGATCGAGCCGCGCGCCGATCTCGATGTCATGATGATCGCCCCCAAGGGGCCAGGCCATACGGTGCGCTCCGAATATCAGCGTGGCGCCGGGGTGCCGTGCCTGCTCGCGATCCATCGCGACGCCTCGGGCAATGCCCACGATCTGTGCCTGTCCTACGGTGCGGCGATCGGCGGCGGCCGCGCCGGCATCATCGAGACCACGTTCCGCGAGGAATGCGAGACCGACCTGTTCGGCGAGCAGAGCGTCCTGTGCGGCGGCGTCGTCGAGCTGATGAAGGCCGGTTACGACACGCTCGTCGCCGCCGGCTACGCGCCTGAAATGGCCTATTTCGAGTGCATCCACGAGATGAAGCTGATCGTCGACCTGATCTACGAGGGCGGCATCGCCAACATGAACTATTCGGTGTCGAACACCGCCGAGTATGGCGAATATGTTTCCGGGCCGCGCGTCATCAACGACGAAACCCGCGCCGAGATGAAAAAGATTCTCGACGACATCCAGTCCGGCAAATTCGTCAAGGACTGGATGCTGGAGAACAAGGTCAATCAGACCTCGTTCAAGGCGATGCGGACCAAGCTGGCGGCGCATCCGGCTGAAGCGATCGGCGCCAAGCTGCGCGAGATGATGCCGTGGATCAAGGAGCGGGCGCTGGTCGATCGCTCGCGCAATTGATCCGGCACGCCCTTGAACTTAATGCCCTTGCCGCTACACTCTTGCGATTGAATTCAAAGATATGGGAGGAAGCGATATGTCTGCCAAGCGATACCTGCTGGCCGCTGCTGCATCAGCTTTGGCGTTCGGCTTGGTTGCTACGACCGCGAATGCGGCCGGTCTTTTCACGTTGGCGTCGAAGACCTTCAAGGACGGTCACTTGATGCCCAAGAAGGTGGCCAACGCGAACCCGACGGGCAAAGCCCCGAATTGCGTCGGCGAGAACGTGTCGCCGGAACTGCACTGGACCGACGTGCCGGACGGCACCAAGAGCCTGGTGCTGTTGATGTTCGATCCCGAGGGGCGCGCGCCGTTTGGCGTCAGCCACTGGGTCGCCTACGGCATCGACCCCAACAAGGTTAAGGGCTTTCCGGAAGGCTCCGCCAGCAAGGATTCCGACATGTTTGTCGGCGGCAAGAGCCTGATGGGCGTGGGCCACTATTCGGGTCCGTGCACCCCGCCGGGCCAGACTGCGCATCACTATACGTTCACGCTGATCGCGACCGATTTCGCGCCGGACGAGCTGCCGCCCGGGCTGACGCGCGAGCAGGTGACCGAGAAATTCGGCTCGCCGCCGTCGCCGCACGTGAAGGGCGTGACCGGCATGGTCGGCCTGTTCGTCAATCCGTATCCGAAGTAAGGGCGGATTTTTCGAAGGTTTTGCAAGCGGCGCCGCGCTCTTGCGGCGCCGCAGGCTTTTCAGCTACAAGTAGGCGCCGTCACGCATTGGGTTAACGCGGAATTCACTTCGTTCCGCGACGCTGGCGAGCCGGAATACGAGCCGAGATAAAGGCCGGAACGAGGGTGAAGCCGTGTCGACGCGCTGCGAACATATCCGCGCGATGACCCCGGAGGCCGGACTGGCCGCCGGCGGCGCCCTCACGATTTGCGCGCTCCTGCTCCTTAGCGCCCCCTGAGGGCCGGCTGGGCGTTTGCGCCTGGGCACTCAGGGGTTTTTCGCAGCCACGGAACCCAGGAGCGCCCAGTCCCCACAGGGGGAAGCCGGCGCAAGCGAAAAGGACCAGTTTCATGACACCTCCCGCCAAGGCGAAGTCGATGGATTCGGCGCCGGCAACAACAACCGCGCCGCCAAGATCCGAGAAGGACCGCGTCGTCATTTTCGACACCACGTTGCGCGACGGCGAGCAGTGCCCCGGCGCCACCATGACGCATGAGGAAAAGCTCGAAGTTGCCGAGCTGCTCGATCAGATGGGCGTCGACATCATCGAGGCCGGCTTCCCGATCGCCTCCG
>JASHXZ010000251.1 GCA_030043285.1 Xanthobacteraceae bacterium
CCGCGTTGTTGACGGGTGCCAAGCCCGGCGAGCAGGTCGTTGATCTTGCCGCCGGTGCAGGCGGCAAGACCCTGGTGCTCGCCGCCATGATGGACAGTAGCGGCCAGATCTACGCCACCGACATCGACAAGCGCCAGCTGGCACCGATCCACGAGCGCTTGGCGCGCGCCGACGTGCGCAACGTCCAGGTGCGCACGCCGCGCGGCGAGGCCGACGCGGTCGCCGATCTCGCCGGCAAGGCCGATCTCGTCGTCATCGACGCGCCGTGCACCGGCACGGGAACGTGGCGGCGCAATCCCGACGCCAAATGGCGCGTCCGCCCCGGCGCGCTTGCGGAGCGCGTCAAGGAGCAGGCCGACATGCTCGACCGCGCCGCGGCGCTGCTCAAGCCGGCAGGCCGCATCGCCTATATCACCTGCTCTGTGCTCGCCGACGAAAACGGCGACCAGGTGCGCGCCTTCATCGACCGCGCCCGCAATTTTGCCGTGGAAAACCCGGTCGAAACCGCCAAGGTGCTCGGCGAGCGAGCCTATCCTTTCATGGCAGCCGCGCTTATATCCGCCGAGGGCCTCCAGATGACGCCGCGCCGCACCGACACCGACGGTTTCTTTGTCAGCCTGTTGCGGCGTTCGGCATGACGGTGCTGGCGTCGGTTCGACAGGCCGCGGCGCTTGCCATAAAACCCGCCATGGCGACTCACGACAAAATCCTCATCGTCGATTTCGGTTCGCAGGTGACGCAGCTGATCGCGCGGCGCGTGCGCGAGGAGGGCGTCTATTGCGAGATCGTGCCGTTCCAGAAGGCCGAAGCCGCTTTTGCCGAGCTAGAGCCCAAGGGCGTGATCCTGTCCGGCGGCCCCGCGTCGGTTCACGAAACAAACGCGCCGCTGGCGCCGCTCGCGATTTATCAGTCCGGCGTGCCGGTGCTCGGCATCTGCTACGGCGAGCAGGCGATGGCGCAGCAGCTCGGCGGCAAGGTCGAAGGCGGCCATCATCGCGAATTCGGCCGCGCCGAAGTCGAGGTGACAAAGCCGTCGTTGCTCACCGACGGCGTGTGGGAAGTCGGCCAGCGCTATCCGGTTTGGATGAGCCACGGCGATCGCGTCACCCGGCCGCCCGACGGCTTTGTCGCCACCGGCACCTCGCCGAACGCGCCGATCGCCATGATCGCCGACGAGAAGCGCAAATTCTACGCCACGCAATTCCATCTCGAGGTCGTGCACACGCCGCACGGCGCGGCGCTCTTGCGCAATTTCGTGCGCAAGATCGCCGGCTGCCGCGGCGATTGGACCATGCGTGCCTTCAAGGATGAGGCGATCGAAAAAACCCGCCGCCAGGTTGGCAAGGGCAAGGTGATCTGCGGGCTCTCCGGCGGAGTCGATTCCGCGGTCGCCGCCGTGCTCATCCACGAGGCCATCGGTGACCAGCTCACCTGTGTGTTTGTGGATCACGGGCTCCTGCGCCTTGGCGAAGGCGAACGCGTGGTTTCTCTGTTCCGCGGCCATTACAACATCCCGCTCGTCCATGTCGAAGCCGAAGCGCTTTTCCTGAAAGAACTCGCCGGCGTCACCGACCCGGAGCAAAAGCGCAAGACCATCGGTAAGCTGTTCATCGACGTGTTCGAGGCCGAAGCCAAGAAAATCGGCGGCGCGCAGTTTCTGGCCCAGGGCACGCTCTACCCCGACGTGATCGAAAGCGTTTCGTTCACCGGCGGCCCGTCGGTCACCATCAAATCGCACCACAATGTCGGCGGCCTGCCCGAGCGCATGAACCTGAAACTGGTCGAGCCCTTACGCGAATTGTTCAAGGACGAGGTGCGTGCGCTCGGCCGCGAACTTGGCCTGCCCGACGCCTTCGTCGGCCGCCATCCGTTCCCCGGCCCCGGCCTCGCCATCCGCTGCCCCGGCGAAATCACCCGCGAGAAACTCGATATCCTGCGTCTCGCCGACGACATCTTCATCGAAGAGATCCGGCGCGTCGGCCTCTACGACGATATCTGGCAGGCTTTCGCCGTCCTCTTGCCGGTGCGTACCGTCGGCGTCATGGGCGATTTCCGCACCTACGATGCCGTCGTGGCACTGCGCGCCGTCACCTCGACCGACGGCATGACCGCGGATTTTTACCCGTTCGACGCCGCCTTCCTCGGCACCACCGCGACGCGCATCATCAACGAGGTCAAGGGCGTCAACCGCGTGGTCTACGACGTGACGAGCAAGCCGCCGGGGACGATCGAGTGGGAGTGACGGTACCAAATCGAACGCGGGCGGCTGGAGCAAGAGGCCTTGCGCCTGATCGAGACGCGGCCGACGCAACAGCCTCCAATATGAAAGCGAAGAAGCGTCCTCGCTTCAACGTTGAGGCGCTGCGCGATCTCGCCGGCGACAAGGTATTCGCCCGCGGTGAAGATTATCATCGCGATGGGCAAGTCGTTATTCTCAGCATCCGAGCCGATCGCGTTGTGGCGCAGGTCTCCGGCACCGAGGACTATCGCACCGAGCTGTCCGGGCGGGGCGATAACATCGAGGGTCAGTGCTCCTGTCCGGCCTTCACAGATTGGGGTTTCTGCAAGCACATGGTGGCAACGGCTCTGGCCGCCAATGCGGCCGGGCCTGACGCGGAAGCAGCGAGCTCCGGCGCGCTCGCACGTATTGGCGATCATCTGCGGCGAGAAGGCGTTGAAAAGCTGGTTGATATGATCGTGGATTTGGCCGAGCGGGATGCGGCCCTGTTCCACAAGCTGGAACTGGCCGCGGTGGCGTTTGAGTCCGACGACGCAACGCTTGAGTCGCGCCTGCGCAAACTCATCGATGGCGCGACGCAAACGCGCGGCTATATCGAATATCGGCAAGCGTCGGCCTGGGCTGCCAAGGTTGAGGCCGCGCTTGACACGATCGAGAAGCTTGCATCGGGCGGCCGTGCCGGCGTCGCGTTCAAGCTTGCGGAGCGGGCGATTGACCGGATCGCAAAAGCCATCGGCAGCGTCGACGATTCCGACGGCCATTGCGGCGGATTGCTCGAA
>JASHXZ010000252.1 GCA_030043285.1 Xanthobacteraceae bacterium
GCTGCCGGTGGTCAACGAAGTGCCGTCGGACTTTCCCGCAGTCGTGCTGTGGAAATTCCGCGTTGCCTCGATCGGCGCCCAGTTCATCATGTGGGCGACGTTCGGCGTGCTGTTCGGCGTTTTGGCGGAGCGTGCTTTCGCGGGCCGCAAGTTGTGGGCTTAAAGCCAAGCTTGCCCGCAGCGCCATGGCCGCCCGCCTGATCTTGATCTGCCACGCCTCGACCGACGCCGTGCGCAAGGCGGCGTTTCCCGCCGACGAGCCGATTGACTGTAGCGGCGAGGCCGCTGCGGCCGAACTGGCCAAGCGGCTGCCGCGCGCCGACCAGTGCTGGACGAGCCCGGAATTGCGGGCCCGACAGACCGCGCAATTGCTCAAGCTCGATGCGCTGCCGCTCGCCGAGTTGCGCGACTGCGATTACGGCGCCTGGAAAGGGCGCACGTTCGAGGCGATTCTTGCCAAAGATCCGAAAGGCATCGATGCGTGGTTGCGCGATCCGGCGGCGTCCCCGCACGGCGGCGAATCGCTTGCGAGCCTGATGCAGAGGGTTGCGCATTGGCTCGAAGGCGAGAAGGCCGTGGATCGCCGCTCGATCCTTGTCACGCACGCCAGCATCGTCCGCGCGGCAATCGTTCACGCCATCGACGCCGCCCCGAAATCGTTCTGGCGCATCGATATCGCCCCGCTATCGGTCACGCGCCTGAGCGGCAACGACGGCCGCTGGAATCTCGTGTCGGCCGGCTGCGTTTTGACTGGCGACGCGTAGCCGTTTCGCGCGCGCGAGTGCTGCAGCGCCATCAGCCGACGAATCGCGCGTGAAAAGGTTCGACATCCGCTACCCTATCGAGGGCGGATCAATTAGGTAAGCCATATTGACCTAATTTGGCCGCCCTGCTAAAGAGCGAAAAGCCGGGTGTTGCCATGAATGCCTTTTCGACGCTGCCTCACACGTCGCCGACCAGCGATGCGGATCGCATCGCCCTCTTGGCCGACCCTGGCTTCGGCCGCGTGTTCACCGATCACATGGTCACCGTTCGCTACTCCGAAGGGCGGGGCTGGCATGACCCGACCTTGGGGCTGCGTCGTCCGATCGCGCTCGATCCAGCGGCCGCCGTGCTGCACTACGCCCAGGAAATCTTCGAGGGGCTGAAGGCTTACCGCTTGCCCGACGGCGGCGTCGGCAGCTTTCGCCCGGATGCGAATGCACGCCGCTTCAATCAGAGCGCCCTGCGTCTCGCCATGCCGCAAATGCCGGAGGACACGTTCGTCGAAAGCATCCGGCAGCTTGTGATCAAGGATCGCGATTGGGTGCCGCTTGCCGACAAAGGCAGTCTTTATCTGCGTCCCTTCATGTTTGCCGACGAGGCTTTTCTTGGCGTCCGCCCGGCACAAAGCTATCTGTTCTGCGTCATCGCCTCGCCGGTCGGCGGCTATTTCAAGGGCGGCAAGGAGGCGGTGACTCTTTGGGTCAGCCACGACTATGTGCGCGCCGTTCCGGGCGGCACCGGCGCCGTCAAGTGCGGCGGCAACTATGCCGCCAGCCTTCAGCCGCAGCTCGAGGGCATGGCCGAAGGCTGCGACCAGGTGCTGTTCCTCGATGCAGTTGAGCGCCGCTGGATCGAGGAACTCGGCGGCATGAACATCATGTTCGTGATGCGCGACGGGCGCATTATCACGCCTCCGCTCAACGGGTCGATCCTTCCCGGCGTTACGCGGGATTCGCTTATTCAGCTGGCGACGGAGGCCGGCCACCGGGTGCTGGAGCAGCCCTACAGCATCGAGGAGTGGGAAGCCGACGCAAGAAGCGGCGCACTGCGCGAATGCTTCGCCTGCGGCACGGCAGCAATCATCACGCCCATAGCCGAAGTGAAATCGAAGCATGGCGGCTTCGTAATCGGCAATGGCAGCACCGGCGATGTTGCGCGTAAGCTCAAGGAAAATCTGATCAATATTCAGTACGGCCGCGCCACCGACAAACATGGCTGGCTGACGCGGCTGGCGTAGTGCGCACCGGGACGATCAGCCAACATCTTCTCGCGCTCGGTCACCAAGCCCACGTTGATTTCATGGTTGCACTGACTGGGGCCGTCGTAAGAACACCGGCCCCCCCCCGGCAATCCATGCTGCGTTGAAGCCGCGTGGATGCCGGGTCAAGCCTGGGCACGACGAGGTAGTGTCTCAGTTTGAAATCTGAGACAGTACCTGAACTTGGCGTCAGGCGAACAAGGCTTCGCCGATATACGAGCCGTTTTGCGGGGCCGGCGGCACAAAGAAAATGGCCGAGCCGATGTGGCTGATATATTCGTTGAGGCCGTCCGAGGCGCCAAGTCTGGTTTGGATTGCCTCGAAATGCGCCGGATCGTTCATGTAGGCGATGAACAGGAGACCGGCGTCGAGCAGGCCGAACTGGTTGATACCGTCGGTATAATTATAGGAGCGCCGTAGAATCTTGATTCCGCCGTTGTTCTCATGGGCCGCGAGCCGAATATGCGCCGTGGCTGGGATGATCAACGTTCCATCGGCTTGTTTCTTGCCGAAGTCCGGCGTGTCGAATTCATCGCTGCCGGTCAGCGGCGCCCCGGAGATCTTGTGGCGGCCGAGCACGTTGTTCTGATCGCTGACCCGGTCGGTGTCCCAGTTCTCGATGTGCATCTGAATCTTGCGCGCGACCTGATAGGTGCCGTGCCGCTCCCATTGCGGTCCCGCCTTGGTCCAGACGAATTGTTCGAAATCGGCATCGTCTTTGATGTTGCGCGTGCCGTCCTTGAAGCCGAGCAGGTTGCGCGGCGTGCTCTGGCCCTTGCCGGCTGAGGCGCGGCCGAACCCCATCACCGTCCAGCGTGTCGCGGCGGTGCCGGTGTCCTTGGCGATGCGGGCGAGATCGCGAATGGCGTGGTAGGCGACCTGCGGGTCGTCCGCACAGGCCTGCAGAGAAAGATCGCCGCCGCTCAGTTCGGGTTTGAGCGTATCGCTCGGCAGCGCCATGAGTTCGCGCAACAAAGCGGGCTTTCGCTGCGCGAGCCCATAGGCGTCGGTGAACACCCGGGGGCCGAGTCCGACGGTGACGGTCAGCGACGCCGGCCCGAGGTCGAGCGCCTCGCCGGTATCGAAGCCGACGCCGGAATTGCGCATCGGCTCAACCGGCCCAATCGTCTGGCCCTTCATCAATTGGGCGATTGCGCCCGACCAGCGCGCCAACAGGACCTGCAAATCCGCCGCGCGCGGGGAGGTGAGGTCGAACGTCATGTAGACGGCGTAGCGCTGCGGCGGGGTGCGAATGCCGGCCTGCTCGGCCGCACCGTAGAAGGCATGCTCCCGCGTGAGATCGACGACGTCTTCCGCCGCGGCGGCACCGGCCGGCGCGGCTGCGAACGGCGCCGCGCCGATCGTGCCGGCCGCCGCTCCAACAAGGAGATTGCGGCGCGAGACCTGCGGGTTCGGCGTTTTGCCTGACGGATTTTTCTCGTTTTTTTCGGTCATCAGTGGACGGTTGCTACCTTCTCGGCGATCTTGGATAGCGGCTCCTGCAGCGCCTGGATGCTCTTGCTGAGCTTGGCGCCGTCGGAAGCCTTCAGCGCGGCGGTGTAGACCTTGTAGCCGCCGGGCACATTCGAGTTGCGGTAGGTATCGAGCATCGCGTTCACCTTGGCGAACTGGCTGCGAACCTGCCGCGCCAGGTCGGGATCGATCTTCTCGACGCCGGGCTCGAGAAACGCGAACGCCTGCTGGGCGCCTTCGACGTTGGCGGCGAAATCGACGAGGTCGTAGTGGCTGAACGACTCTTCCTCGCCGGTGACCTTGGCGGTCTGCACCTCTTCGAGCAGGTCCGCCGCCCCGTTGGCGAGATCCTCGGGCTTGTAGTCGAGCGACTTCACGCGCTGGTCGAGCAGGTCGACGTTCTTCTGCAGTTCGGCAGCTTGCGTCTTGGTTTCGTCGGTGATCTGGCCGTTCTGGAACAGGTCCCGCTCGATGGCGTGAAAGCCGTGCCAGCCGACTTTCTGATCGAGATTGGAAGCGCGCATGTCGACAAGATAGTCGAGATTGCCGGCGTTGTCGGTGGCCTTGAAGCCGGGCAAGACAAAGCCGTTCACATCGGATTCGATGCGCTCGTAGAACGGACGGGCGAGCGGGTAATCGGCCTTGGCCTTGGCGAGGTTGCCGGCATCGATGTCGGCGCGCAGCCGGCCTACCGCCGTCACCATGGCATCGACGACGCCGATGACGTACGTGGCGTAGCCTTTGGTCCCGGATGCAAGAATGTCCGCCGTGCTGCCGGTTGGCGCAGCCGCGGCGGTGCCGGTCACGGTGAAGTTCTGCAATTCCTGATGCGCACCGGGACAGTAGATCTGGTATGTGCCGCCGCCGAGGGTTTGGGTGAAGCTGACGGTCGGCAGGCCTGGCGCTAAATTCTCCTTTTCGCCGAGGATGCGGTTGTTGCTCTGCAGCTCGACCTCGGTGATGCCGGTTGCGGTTTTGTTGGTCACGGCGAAAGTGATCGGCCCGGCGGCCGCAGATGCGTGATCGAGCGTGCAGGTGCCGCCGTTATCCCCGGTCAGGGTGATCTGAACTTGAGCAACGCCGTTTTTCAGAGGCGCAGGCGAATTGTCCTGCGCCACGGCACGTGAATCGACATTCACGGCGATTGTCAGCAGCACCGCAAGCCCGGCGACCGGGATGGGCGACCAACAAGACTTAATGCGCTGCATACGTCGCCCCTTTCGCCGTCGCGCGATCCGTACGGCGTTCGCGTTCTGCGATGGAATTCGCGGTCTCTCCATCCGATCCGCGTTGCTCCCGGATGATGTTACGCGCACCGGCTGCAGCCAGGAGAAGGGCGGCGATCGCGAGGATGACGGGCAACTGCATCGCCCAGAATGTCCGCTCCGTGCGTGCAGCCGCAACGCTGCTAAGCGCCGCGACAGCCTGATTGCGATACGCGGTGGAAACCTGCCATCCGCTTGCGGCAGCAGCTTTGTCGTTGACCCGCAGCGTTCGTGGCGTTTGCAGGCCGCTGCCGGAAAACGTGACGGTTGTCGTGCTCCGCTCTGCCGCGTCCAACAGGATGCCGTCGGCGATCCACACATCGGTCGACTGCTCGACCGACCAGTCGGCGGCGAACGGGCCGGGATGCTCCGCCGGATTAAGCCCGACCGGAATGCGGCCTCCCGAAAGCGCGACGATCCGGTCGAGCGTGAGCGAGGTCGGCGCGCCGGCGGGCGTGCTGCTGCGGGTCATCGTGCACGCCGAGCTCTCGACACCGTCATGCTGCGCGGGCCGGCACGCGTCATTTGTCAACGGCAAGGTCGTATTTGCTGCGCCATCGAGAAAAAGGTTCAGCGCAGGCGACGAGCCCTCGGAGGGCGCGCTCAGTTGGGCGGTGCCGACAATGGGCGGCGTGTCACCCGTCGCAGCAACAAGTGTCGCCCGCGCCGGAACCTGCGGACGTGAGATGGGATAGAACACCACAAGTCCAAGCGCGAGGACCGCAAGGGCAGCCGCCGCCGCAAACTGGAGGCGCGCGCCCATGATCGGCCGCCGCTGCTGCGATCGCGGCCAATAGAGCAACAGCGCGACGGGAACGAGATAGGTGAACCAGCCGATCACTTCGATCAACCGCGGGTCGGCGGGAATGCCGAGCACGCCGGTGATCAGCGCCGACTGGATGCTGCCGGGCGCGACCAGCCAAGACAGATTCAACGTCTGCTGTTGTCCGGCATTCAGCCAACCGGCCTCGTGGGCCGAGCGGAGCGACGTGATCACGAGCCCGGCGGCGACCAGGATGAGGAATGCGCTGGTGAAGCGGAAGAACTTCGACAGGTTGATCCGCACCCCGCCGACATAGATGCCCCAGCCGATGACCACCGCCAGCAGCAGTCCAATGATTGCGCCGGCAGCGGCCAACAGGGGCGATTGCGCGGCCGAGAACGTCGCCAGCAGAAACACGCTGGTCTCGAAGCCCTCCTTGAGGACCGCGAGGAACGCCATGCTGGCCAGCGCAACGGCGCCGGAATGGCTGAGCGCTGCCGCCGCTTCCGCCTCGATCTGGCGCTTCATGTCGCGCGCATGCGCGTCCATCCACGCGATCATGCTGGTGACGAAGCAGATCGCGACGGCGCCGATGACCGCTTCCATGCCCTCCTGGGCGGCCTGCGGCAGCACTTGCTCGACCAGATCGAGGCTGACGCCGACGGCGATCGAGAGCGCTCCCGCCAGCGCCACGCCGAGCCACATGGCGACCAGGCTCTTGCCGTTCTTGCGCAGGAAGGCGGCGATAATGCCGACGATGAGCGCGGCTTCGAGCCCCTCACGCAATCCGATCACGAGCGTTGCGAGCACGGCAGCACCGCTACAATGGCTTGGCGTCTTCGGCCGTCATGCCCGGCCAAAGCTAAGGTCGAGGCGGCTCGCAGCGCTGGGCGATTGACCGGCCACATCAGAGGTTTCGGTTCTGGCGGTGGTGATTGTCATCTGCCTGTCATTGCACCGCATTATGTTTCTTTCCATCTCGTCATAGCCGCAATTGTTTAACTTCGCGCCCCACCGAGGTTATTTGCCGCAAGGTCGGCACAAACGGGGCTGTAGATAAAAGAGAATTAGGGTACCGGCGCGAAGCGGCTCTAATCACGATCTTGTATTGAATTATTCCAATGAAAATTTGGGACAGCTGGAGCGCGAAGCGACGGCGCCTTGTTATTAACGGAACCGTCCACCACCATCTCCCGCCGCAACCTTAAATTTTCCAGCCAATCCGCTGCCTGTGGCAGGTGCGCGACAGCCTGTGACAAACGGACTTCCGCGGATTGACAGTTTCCGTGCCCGCTCGTCCAATCGACGTAGCTTAGGTGTGCCGGTCGCGTTGACCGGCCAAGAGGGAATCCGGTGCGTTTCGCCGTCTGCATTGGCGTGGCAATTCCGGAGCTGCCCCCGCAACTGTCGGCGGCGAGCCTTTCTCCAACAATGCCACTGGGCTTTGCGGTGCAAGGTCTGGGAAGGCGGGGGAGGGTGACGACCCGCAAGCCAGGAGACCTGCCTGGGCGAAGTCATCCTTCCATCGCGCGGGGCGCGCGTATGGAGCGGACTTCCGCTGTGGTGACAAAACGGTTTGTCGCAACAGATGGAGGCCGCTTTGGCTAACCTGGGACTGACACTGCTCACACGCAAGTCGGCGCGCACGCGCGCGGCCAAAGGATCGCGCAACGTCGTATGGCCTTGGTTGGCCATCGTGACGGCCGGCAGTGGCCGAGCGTCTGCCGTTGCCGTCAGCCACTTGACATCTCACTTGACTTGCGTAGTCCATATTGCAAAGTGTAGCATAGGCTACAAAGTGGATGGGGCGTCGGGGCGGAAGGAGCGGTGCTGGACCGGCCGCTCCGGCGTGAAGCGGGGCATGTCTTTAATCCGGGGAGTGCTTGGCGCAGCGTTCGGATTGGTGGCGCTGGTCGCAAACGCCCGGGCCGCCGACCTCCCGGTCAAAGCGCCGCCGCAGAGCACGCAGGTCTACGACTGGACTGGGTTCTATTTCGGCGGGCATGTCGGCAATGCCTGGGGTACCTCGAATTTCACCGGACCGCCGGGCACTTCAGGCTCGCTCGATCTGTACCAGCCGTTCGACTCATTTAACGAATCGGGGAGCTGGTTCGCCGGAATTCAGGCCGGTTACGACACCATGCTGCCGAATCGTGTCGTGCTTGGCGCGGTGGTGGACGCTTCGTTTCCAGCTTTCCCCAATCTCGCCGGCATCTCCATTGGCGGCGTTTCGGCGCCGTTTCCATCGGCAAACGGTCCGGAGACTTATACGGACACGATGTTGTCGTTCGGCACCGTGCGCGGCCGCGTCGGTTACGCGCCGGGCAATTGGCTCATTTATGCCACCGGCGGATTCGCCTGGGCCTACGAGCAACTGACGCTGACGCAACTGGCCACCGGCACGACCGATTCGCCGTTCGTCGGGCGATTGGGCTGGGCCGCCGGGGCGGGAGTCGAAGTTCCGCTGGTGCCGCACTGGACCGCCAGTCTCGAATATCTGTTTACCGATTACGACCGCACCAGCGTCTTGTTCCCTAATGCGGGGCAGCGCTTCGTGTCGGATTACCAATTGCAGGAACTGCGTGCCGGCTTGAACTACCGGTTCGGCGGCGACGATACGGCGCAAAAGGCGCAGCCGGGCGTGCTCAACCCGGATGACTTCAACGTGCACGGTCAGGCGACATTTACCTGGCAAGGTTATCCGCAGATGCGGTCGCCCTATGAGGGCCCCAACAGTTTGCCGGGCAGCGGGCAGGGACGCCAAACGACCGACGCGACGCTCTATGTCGGCGCGCGGTTATGGCAGGGCGCCGAACTGTGGATCGATCCGGAGATCGATCAGGGTTTCGGCATCGCCGACACGCATGGCGTCGCCGGCTTCACCAGCGCGGAAGCCTACAAGGAGGGCGCCGCATATCCGTATGCGCGGCTGCAGCGCTATTTCGTGCGGCAGACGATCGATCTCGGCGGCGATACCCAGAAGGTGGACGCCGACATCAACCAGTTCGCCGGCTCGGTGACGGCAAACCGCCTCGTCGTGACGGTGGGCAAGTTTGCCGTCGTCGACATATTCGACACCAACAAATACGCCAACAATCCGAAGAGCGATTTCCTCAACTGGTCGCTCATCAATGCCGGCACGTTCGACTATGCCGGCGATGCCTGGGGCTATTCCTACGGCGCGGCCGCCGAATGGTATCAGGGCAACTGGACCGTGCGCGGCGGCGTGTTCGACATGTCCGCGACGCCTGCCGAATCCGCCGACAGCGCCGCCTCGTACGGTCTCGACGACAGCTTCAGCCAGTTCCAGATGGTCGGCGAAGTGGAGCGGCGCTATCAGCTGTGGGGCCAGCCCGGCGCGATCAAGATCACCGGCTTTCTGATCCGCGGCCGCATGGCGAGTTTTCAGGACGCCATCGACCTGTCGCTGGCGACCGGACTGGACATCAACGATGCCACGGCGGCGGTGCGGACCTATCAGAGCCGGCCCGGCGTCAGCGTCAACCTGCAGCAGCAAGTCACCGAGGACGTCGGCGTATTTGCCCGCGCCGGCTGGGCCGACGGCAGTGTCGAGCCGTGGGACTTCGCCGACATCGACCGCACCGTGTCGGCCGGCGTGTCGATCGCCGGCAGGCAATGGGAAAGGCCCGACGACACGGTCGGCATTGCCGGCGTGGTCAACGGCATCGCCGGCGTCCACCAGGCATGGCTCAACGCCGGCGGCCTTGGCATCCTGATCGGCGACGGCATGCTGCCGCATCCCGGACCCGAAGGAATCGTCGAGACCTATTACAGTTACGCGCTGTCATTGGCGGTGCACCTGACGGCCGACTATCAGTTTGTCGCCAATCCCGGCTACAACACCGATCGCGGGCCGGCGAACGTTTTCTCTGGACGCGTACACTGGCAGTTCTAATCGCTGGGGTAGTGGGCTGCTTTGATTTCTTTGATTAAGGCAAAGCCCTTTGCAAATTTGCTTCCGGACCCCGCCGCACGAGCTGTGGCCAGGCCCCGCCGATT
>JASHXZ010000253.1 GCA_030043285.1 Xanthobacteraceae bacterium
CGCCGATCTGCACCGGCGTGGCGGCGCCGATATTGGTGCCGGGCGCCATGGCGGCGATGGCGCTCGCATAGGCGATGTAGGTGCCGGCGCTGGCGGCCCGCGCGCCGCTCGGCGCCACGAAGGTCGCGACCGGCACCGGCGACGCGAGGATGGCGCGGATGATCTGGCGCATCGAGGTATCGAGGCCGCCCGGCGTATTCATACGCAGCACGATCAACCCGGCGTCGCCGCTCGCCGCCGCGGTAGCGATCTCACGGTCCACATAATCGGCCATTGCCGGCCCGATCGCGCCGTCGATGTCGAGCACCACCGCGCGGCCCGCAGCATATGCCTGTGGCGCGGAAACGATGCAAAAAGCCAGCAAAACGGCCGCGACCGCCAGGATAGCGTCGAACGCGCGCCGCCGGATGCGATAATGATCCATCGAAGCCAAACCGAAAGCGGCGAGAATTCTAGGCTCGTCCGCCGTTTCGTTGCATATCGCGCATTATAGCCGGCTCGCGCGGGCGCGTCCCATGAGGAGCGACCACAGGGCGTACCGTTCACCGGATATTCGGAACTTCGACGACGCGCCGCGAGTTGTAAACGGGGGAGCTCCACCCAGTGCCGCAGAGGGGTGTTTCCATCATGCCGACAACCGAATCCCGTAAACGCGAGCCGTCGCGGGCGCTGGCCTGCGGTCCGGCCGAGCTGTCCGCCCGCGCCGACCTGTTGTGCATCAACACCATCCGCACCTTGGCGATGGACGCGGTGCAGAAGGCCAATTCCGGCCATCCCGGCACGCCGATGGCGCTGGCGCCGGTGGCCTATACGCTCTGGCAACGGGCGCTGCGGTTCGATTGTGACGATCCGCGCTGGTTCAATCGCGACCGCTTCGTGCTGTCGAACGGCCACGCCTCGATGCTGCTCTACGCGCTGTTGCATCTGGCGCGCGTCGCCGATCCGGATGAGCCCGGCCGACCTGCGGTCAGTCTCGACGACATCAAGCGCTTCCGCCAGCTTGACAGCCGCTGCCCCGGTCATCCCGAGCACGGCCACACGCCGGGCGTCGAAACCACGACCGGCCCGCTCGGCCAGGGCTGCGGCAACAGCGTCGGCATGGCGATCGGCGCACGCTGGCTGGCAAGCCGGTTCAACCGGCCGGACTTTTGCCTGTTCGATTTCGACGTCTACACGTTCTGCAGCGACGGCGATCTGATGGAGGGCGTCGCCAGCGAAGCCGCGTCGCTGGCCGGACACTTGCAGCTGTCGAACCTGTGCTGGATCTACGACAACAATCACATCACCATCGACGGCGCGACCGACATCACCTTCAGCGAGAACGTCGCGGCGCGGTTTCGCGCCTATCGCTGGGCGGTGATCCACGTCGCCGACGCCAACGACTGCGAGGCGGTCGACGAGGCGCTGGTGCAGTTTCGCAAACGGAGCGACCGGCCGACCTTGATCATCGTCGACAGCCACATCGCCTACGGCGCGCCGCACAAGCAGGACACCAGCGCCGCCCATGGCGAGCCGCTCGGCGAGGACGAGGTGCGGGGCGCCAAGAAGAGCTACGGCTGGCCCGAGGACGCGCACTTCCTGGTGCCGGACGGCGTCTACGGCCATTTCGCGACGGGCGTCGCCGAGCGCGGCCGCAATCTGCATCGGCAATGGAATGAAAAATTCGCCGAATATTGCCGCGCCTATCCGGAGCTCGGCGCGCGGCTCAAAGCGATCCACACGGGCGAGCTGCCGCCGCGCTGGGATTCGAACCTGCCGAGCTTTCCACCGGACGCCAAAGGGATGGCGACGCGCGAATCCTCGGGCAAAGTGCTCAACGCCATTGCGCAGAATTATCCGTGGCTGATCGGCGGCGCCGCCGATCTCGGCGCCTCGACCAAGACGCCGCTGAAATTCGAATCCGCCGGCTATTTCGAGCCGGCCGAACCCGCCGGCCGCAATCTGAATTTCGGTATTCGCGAACACGCCATGGGCGCCGTGCTCAACGGGTTGGCGCTCGACGGTCTGCGGCCGTTCGGCTCGAGCTTTCTGATCTTCTCCGACTACATGCGGCCGCCGATGCGGCTTGCCGCGATGATGCAGCTGCCGACGATCTATATCTTCACCCACGACTCCATCGGGCTCGGCGAGGACGGCCCGACCCATCAGCCGGTCGAGCAGCTGATCGGGCTGCGCAACGTGCCTGGATTGACGGTCATCCGGCCGGCCGATGCCAACGAGGTGATCGAAGCCTGGCGCGTGCTCATCAAGCTCAAGACGCCGGTCTTGCTCGCGCTGTCCCGCCAGCCGCTTCCCACGCTCGACCGCAGCCGCTACGGTTCGGCGGACGGATTGGCACGTGGCGGCTATGTGTTGGCCGACGCACCGGGCGGCCGGCCCGAGGTGATTTTGATCGGCACGGGAAGTGAAGTTACTCCCTGTCTGGCAGCGGCCGACATGCTGGCGAAGCAAAGCATCGCCGTGCGCGTCGTCAGCCTGCCGTCGTGGGAGCTGTTCGACCAGCAGGATGAAGCGTATCGCGAGTCGGTTCTGCCCAAAGCGGTCGCCGCGCGCGTCGCGGTCGAAGCCGGCGCCACCCGCGGCTGGGAGCGTTACGCCGGCGTCGACGGCGCTGTTATCGGTATGCATCGGTTCGGCGCCTCGGCGCCGCTCAAGGACGTCATGAAAGCCTTCGGCTTTACCGCCGAGCACATCGCGGCGGTCGCCAAGGAGCAGATTGCGAAATGGAAGGGGCCATGAATCGGTTGCGGGCGCTCGCAGAACAAGGCCAGGCAGTCTGGCTCGATTTTTTATCGCGCGACATCATCCACAACGGACATTTGCAGCAACTGATCGATCAGGACGGTCTCGCCGGCATCACCTCCAACCCGTCGATCTTCGAGAAGGCGATGGGCGACTCGGAGACCTACGATACCGACATCGCCCACTTGGTCGGCGACGGCAGCCTGCCGGTCAGCCGAATTTACGAACGGCTGGCAACGGCGGACATCGCCGCCGCCGCCGACAGGCTGCGCCCGCTCTACGACCGCACCGACGGCCGGCACGGTTTTGTCAGCATCGAAGTATCGCCGTATCTGGCGATGGACACCGCCGGCACCCTGATGGAAGCGCGGCGGCTGTGGACCGAAGTGCAGCGCGAGAACATTTTCATCAAGGTGCCGGCTACCGCGGCCGGCATTCCGGCGATCCGCGAGCTCCTGGCCGAAGGCATCAACGTCAACATCACGCTGCTGTTCTCGCAAAACGTCTACGAGGAGGTCGTCGAAGCGTTTTTGGCCGGGCTGGAGCAGCGCGTCGCCAAGGGTGCGCCGATCGACCGGATTGCGAGCGTCGCCAGCTTTTTTGTCAGCCGCATCGACACCGCCGCCGACAAGCTGCTCGACGAGGCCGCGGCCCATGCAGCGAGCGAGCAAGAACGAAAGGCGCTGCTCGGTCTGCGCGGCAAGGTCGCGATTGCCAACGCCAAGCTCGCCTACCGGCGCTGGCAGAAGCGCTTTGCCGGCTCGCGCTGGGAGCGTTTGCGAACACGCGGTGCGCGGCCGCAGCAACTGTTGTGGGCCTCGACCGGCACCAAAACCCGGCCTACAGCGACGTGCTCTATATCGACCAGCTGATCGGTCCCGACACCGTCAACACCATGCCGGAAAACACCATGGACGCGTTCCGCGACCATGGCGCGGCGCGCGAGACGCTGACGGCGCACGTCGGCGAAGCCCAAGTCACGCTCGCCGCGCTCGACCGCGCCGGCATCTCGCTCGACGGCATCACCGCCAAGCTGGCGACCGACGGCGTCAAGCTGTTCTGCGATGCCTTCGACAAGCTCAACGGCGCGCTCGCTGAAAAGCGGCGGCGTTTTTTGGGGCCGGCGCATAACAGCCAGACCGCGGCGCTGCCGGAGCCGCTCAAAAGCGAAGTCGGCAAAGCCAGCGAAGCCTGGCGCGCGCAGGGCGATATCCGCCGGCTGTGGAACGAAGACGCCGCGCTGTGGACCGGCCGCGACGAGAACGATTGGCTGGGCTGGCTCGATGTCATCGACGCGCAATTGCGCGACATGCCGAGCCTGACCGAGTTCGCCGAGGAAGTGCAAGCGCGACCGTTCACGGACGCGCTCCTGCTCGGCATGGGCGGCTCGAGCCTCGGTCCCGAAGTCTTGGCCGAGAGTCTCGGCTCGGCGCGGGGCTTTCCCAAGCTGCACGTGCTCGATTCCACCGACCCGGCGCAGGTCAAAAACTTCGAGCAAAAAGTCGATCTGGCGCGCACCCTGTTCATCGTCTCCAGCAAATCCGGCACCACGCTGGAGCCGAACGTGCTGATGGAGTATTTCTTCGACAAAGCCGCGGCCGTGATCGGCCGCACCGACGCCGGCCGCCATTTTGTCGCCATCACCGATCCCGGCTCGGCGCTGGAAAAGGCCGCGGCGCAAAGAAAATTTCATCGCGTCTTTCATGGCGTGCCGAGCATCGGCGGCCGCTACTCGGTGCTTTCGGCGTTCGGCATGGTGCCGCTCGCCGCCATGGGGCGAGACGTCCGCGCGTTTCTCGAGTCGGCACGCATGATGGCGCGCTCCTGCGGCGACGACGTGCCGCCGGCGCAGAATCCGGGTGTCGAACTTGGCCTCATCATCGGCACCGCGGCGCGGCAAGGCCGCGACAAGGTCACCATCGCGGCGTCGCCGTCGCTCGCCTCGTTTGGCGCCTGGACCGAGCAACTGCTCGCGGAATCGACCGGCAAGCACGGCAAGGGCGTGATCCCGATCGGCGACGAAACGCTCGGCGAGCCGTCGGTCTACGATGCGCATCGGCTGTTGGTCTATGTGCGCGATGCCGCCCACGCCGATGCCGCGCAGGACAAGGCGATCGACGCGCTCGAACGCGCCGGCCAGCCCGTGGTGCGCATTGGCCTTAAGTCGCCCGAGCAGATCGCCCAGGAATTCTTCCGCTTCGAGATCGCGACCGCGGTGGCGGGTGCGCTGATCGGCATCGATCCGTTCGACCAGCCCGACGTCGAAGCGAGCAAAGTCGCGGCGCGCGAATTGACCGATGCGTACGAAAAGACCGGCGCGCTCGCCGCCGACACGCCGGTGTTCCGGCAGAACGGCATCGCGCTTTACACCGACGAGCGCAATGCCGCGGCGCTGCGGCAGGCCGGCGCCAATTCGACGCTAGAGAGCTGGCTCGGCGCCCACTTCGCGCGCATCCACGACGGCGACTATTTCGGTGTGCTCGCCTTCATCGAACGCAACGGCGCCCATTTCCGTACGCTGCAGGACCTGCGCACCGCGGTGCGTGACGCGAAGCACGTGGCCACGTGCCTGCAATTCGGGCCGCGCTTTCTGCACTCCACCGGCCAGGCCTACAAAGGCGGGCCGAATTCCGGCGTGTTTCTGCAGATTACCGCGGACGCAGCATCCGACGTCGCAATCCCCGGCCGCAAGGCAAGCTTCGGCGTCATCGAAGCCGCGCAGGCGCGCGGCGATTTTCGCGTGCTGGCCGAACGCGGCCGCCGCGTGTTGCGCGCCCATATTGGATCCGATGGCGGCGCGGACCCCAATTCCGGCCTCGCTGCGCTCACCAAGGCGGCGCGGTCCGCGCTACGATGAGGTCGTCGCATGCAGCTCGGCATGGTGGGTCTCGGCCGCATGGGCGGCAATATCGTGCAGCGCCTGATGCAGCACGGCCATTCCTGCGTCGTCTTTGACAAGAACGCCGACGCGGTGGCGTCGCTCGCCGGCAACGGCGCGACTGGCAGCCAAAGTCTCGGCGACCTGGCCGCGAAGCTGACCGCCCCGCGCGCGGTGTGGCTGATGCTGCCGGCCGGCAAGGTGACTGATGATGCAGTCGCGGAGTTCGGCAATGTGCTCGAGGCCGGCGACATCGTGATCGACGGCGGCAACTCGTTCTACAAGGACGATGTGCGCCGCGCCGGCGCGCTCAAGCCTAAAGGCATCCATTACGTCGACGTCGGCACCAGCGGCGGCGTGTGGGGCCGCGAGCGCGGCTATTGCATGATGATCGGCGGCGACAAAGACGTCGTCCATCATCTCGATCCGATTTTCGCAGCGCTTGCGCCCGGCCTCGGCAATATCGAGCGCACGACCGGACGCGACGGCCGCGATCCGCGGCCGGAGCGCGGCTACATGCATTGCGGGCCGAACGGCGCCGGCCATTTCGTCAAGATGATCCACAACGGCATCGAGTACGGCTTGATGCAGGCTTATGCGGAAGGCTTCGCCATTCTCGAGCGCGCCGATGCGGAGGCGCGGCCGCCCGATGAGCGCTACGAGCTCGACACCGCCGATATCGCCGAAGTGTGGCGGCGCGGCAGCGTGATTTCGTCCTGGCTCCTCGATCTCACCTCGCTGGCGCTCGCCGGCGATCCGAAGCTCGAAGGGTTCTCCGGCATCGTCGCCGATTCCGGCGAAGGCCGCTGGACCGTGAACACCGCGATCGAGCAGGCGGTGCCGGCGACGGTGCTCTCCGCCGCGCTCTATGCGCGGTTTCGCTCACGCGACGACCATGGCTTTGCCGACCGGCTGCTCTCGGCCATGCGCAAGGAATTCGGGGGCCACATCGAACCCAAGAGTGGATGAGTATGGACGTTGCAGCACCAAGTCTCGCTCCCCACGCCGGCGCCGGTCACAGGCCGCGTGCCGCCGATCCGTGCGCGTTCGTCATCTTCGGCGCCGCCGGCGATTTGACCAAACGGCTGTTGCTGCCGGCGCTCTATAATTTGGCTGCCGGCGGTCTGTTGCCGGAAGGCTTCGCCGTCGTCGGCGTCGCCCGGACCGGGCTCACCGACGATGAATTTCGCCGGCAAATGGCCGATGCGCTCCGCCAGTTCGCGACCGGCGGCGTCGACGCCCACACGCTCGATGAT
>JASHXZ010000254.1 GCA_030043285.1 Xanthobacteraceae bacterium
TGCCGCTGCGTGGTGGAGCGCGATCACCATCGCTGCCTTGTTGTTCGGCTCGCACACGACCCAAATAACTCAAATAATCCAACGGGTGCCTGACCCAATTCAAGCCGCGCTTTACGCGCGCCACATACAATGACCTCGGCGACTGCCACGATCCGGTGGCGCCAACCAATCCAACGCCGGGCACATCGAGCGCGTCATCGAATTTTTTGAGCCAGTGGTCGGCAAGCAACTCGGTGAAGGTGTTGAAAAAGATGAGACGTGGATTTGTGACAAGCGCCGCAGCGGCAAAATAAGAGCCGATGTCATAGCCTCTGTCATCAAGCTGGATGGAATGAAACGGCAGATCGGCAAATAACGCCTGCGCCGCAATAAACGACGTTGTAGTGGGAAAGCCCTTGAATATCACATGGAGGTCGTGCTCAAGGCCGGCCGGCCGGGCACGATAGCTGTCCAGGAAGCGGCGGACCGGGCGCTCTCCCTCGGCGAACCGGCAAAGATAAAAGACGCCGATCTGAGCCAAGCTACTGAACCCCGTGAAGCGCGAACATGCGCTGCGCGCCCGCAAGCCTGCCGGGCGCATGACCCTACAGGCGCCTGCCGGCTAAGATCAAGGCGCTGTTTGGTACGAGTCCGCCTGGGCTCGACACATGATGCCCTCGCGGCGACGGCTGCGGCGCGAGTGCATTGTTTGTGTATTGCTTGGCAGCCGCCAATGCTGCTATCCGACTGTGATTGCTTGCGGGGGAAGCCGTGGACATCGGCAAAGTGGTCATACTGGCCGGAGGCTTCGGCAGCCGGCTTGCCGAAGAAACCGAGATCCGGCCGAAGCCTCTGGTCGAGATCGGCGGCCGTCCGATCCTCTGGCACATCATGCAGATCTATTCGACGTTCGGCTTGCACGACTTCGTCATCTGCCTTGGCTACAAGGGCTACATGATCAAGGAGTACTTCGCCAATTACGACTTGCATACGAGCGACGTGACGTTCGATCTGTCGAACAATTCGACGATCGTCCACCACCGCCGCGCCGAGCCATGGCGGGTGACGCTGGTCGACACTGGTGACGTGACGATGACCGGCGGCCGCATCCGCCGCGTTCGCGACCACATCGGCGACAAGGCCTTTTGCCTCACCTACGGCGACGGCGTCGCTCGGATCGACATCGCCAAGCTCATCGCCTTTCACCAGGCGCACCGGCTGCTCGCGACGATCACGGCGGTGCAGCCCCCAGGCCGTTTTGGCGCACTCGAGATCGATGCCGCCGACGTGGTTCGCAGCTTCAAGGAGAAGCCGCAGGGCGACGGCACCTGGATCAATGGCGGCTTTCTGGTGCTATCGCCAGAGGTGATCAATCATATCGAGGGCGACGAGACGGTGTTCGAGCAGGCGCCGCTGCAAGACCTGAGCGCGAAGGGGCAGCTCGCGGCGTATCGGCACGCCGGGTTCTGGCATCCGATGGACACGCTGCGCGACAAACGCTACCTGGAGGAGCTCTGGCGAACCGGCAACGCGCCTTGGAAGGTCTGGTGAGCGATGCGCGTTCTGATCACCGGCAATATGGGCTATGTCGGCCCGGTACTCGTGCGCCATCTGCGTGGCGTGATGCCGGGCGCCTACATCGCCGGGTTTGACAGCGGCTTCTTTGCCCATTGCCTGACCTCGAACGAGCTGCCGGAGCGACTCATCGATACCCAGCATTTCGGCGACGTGCGCGCGGTCTCGGTTGCCGATCTGGAAGGCTTTGATGCCGTCGTGCATCTTGCCGCTGTCTCGAACGATCCGATGGGAAACCGCTTTGGCGCTGTCACCGAGGCGATCAATCATCGCGCCAGCGTCGCGGTCGCCCAGGTCGCGGCCGCCGCCGGAGTCAAGAATTTCGTATTCGCCTCGAGCTGCAGCGTTTACGGCATTGCGGGCGACGGCCGCGCCCGCTCCGAGCAAGACCAGCTCAACCCGTTGACCGCGTACGCACGATCCAAGATCGCTACCGAAGATTCGCTGCGGCAACTCGATCTCGACGGCATGGTGGCGACCTCGTTGCGTTTTGCCACGGCGTGCGGGATGTCGGAGCGGTTACGCCTCGATCTGGTGCTCAACGATTTCGTCGCTTGCGCACTATCGTCCCACGAGATCACCGTGCTCAGCGACGGCACTCCATGGCGACCTCTGATCGACGTGCACGATATGGCCCGCGCCGTCGAATGGGCGCTGTCGCGGCCGGCAGACCAAGGCGGCGCCTTTCTGGCACTCAACGTCGGCTCCGACAGCTGGAATTACCAGGTAAAGGATTTGGCGCAGGCGGTCGCGGATGCTGTTCCCGGCACGACCGTGTCAATCAATAGAGCGGCACAGCCTGACGGCCGATCGTACAAAGTCGATTTCGGCCTTTTCCGCAATCTTGCGCCCGAGCATCAGCCACGCAAAACGCTTGAATCGACCATCGCCGCGCTCGATGGCGGCTTGCGCGCCATCTGCTTTGCCGATGCCGATTTCCGACAATCCCAGCTGATCCGGCTGCGGGTGCTGGAGCGCCATATCGAAGAAGGCCGCCTCGATGAAGATTTGAGCTGGTGCGCGCAACCGACCCACGGTCTTGTCTCGTGAGCGCGCAGCCTTGACGGAGCGCATCGCCAAACGCTGCCGCTTCTGCAACGCCGATCTGAAGCGAACCTTCGTCGATCTCGGCCGCTCGCCGCTCGCCAACTCGCTGCTCAGCGCAGACAATCTCGACCGCGGCGAACCGATCTATCCGCTTCATGCCTATGTCTGCGACAACTGCTTGCTCGTGCAGTTGCAGGAGTTCGCGTCCGCCGAACATATCTTCAACGATTATCTTTACTTTTCTTCCTATTCACGACTCTGGCTCGATCATTGTCACGACTATGCCGCCGCGATGGCAAAGCGGTATCAGCTCGACGCCAGCTCGCTGGTCGTGGAAGTCGCCAGCAACGACGGCTATCTCTTGCAATATTTTAAGGAGCGCGGCATCGGCGTGCTCGGCGTCGAGCCGGCCGCCAACGTCGCCAGAGTGGCGCAGGACAAGGACATCGCGACCGAAATTGCTTTTTTGGCGTTGAAACCGCACGCCGGCTGCGGAACGCCGGCAAATCAGCCGATCTGATGGCGGCCAATAACGTGCTCGCCCATGTGCCCGACCTGCACGACTTCGTCGGCGGCTTCAAACTGCTGCTCAAGCCTTCGGGGACGGCGACTTTTGAATTTCCGCACCTGCTCAGGCTGATCGAAGAGCGGCAATTCGACACGATCTATCATGAGCATTTCTCTTATTTCTCGTTTCTCGTGGTCGAAAAGATTTTTGCCGGGCACGGTCTGCGAATCTACGACGTGGAATCGCTCGCCACGCATGGCGGCTCGCTGCGCATTTTCGTCTGCCACGCCGATGCTCCGTTTGCCCGCACCGGCAGAGTGGATGACACGATCACGGCGGAGCGCGCGGCCAGCCTCGACCGCATCGGAGGTTATGACGGCTTCGACAAATCCGTGGCCGACATCAAATGCGCGTTGTTGAGCTTTCTGATCGAAGCGCGCCATGCCGGCAAATCAGTCGTCGGCTACGGCGCCCCGGCCAAAGGTAACACGCTGCTCAATTACTGCGGCGTCGGGCCCGAGCTCCTGCCCTACACGGTCGATCTCAGCCCGCATAAGCAGGGACGTTATTTGCCGGGCGTACAAATTCCGATCTACGCGCCCGACCACATCTTTGCGACCAAGCCGGACTTCGTGCTGATCCTGCCCTGGAACATCAAGGAGGAGATCATGGAGCGCATGGCGGCCATTCGGCAGTGGGGTGGGCGCTTTGTCGTGCCGATTCCGAAACTCGGCGTCTTGTCCTGACGGGCCGGGCATGAACATTCGTCCAACAGCACTCGCGGGTGTGCTGGTCGTTGGTCCCGCACCACATGCGGATGAGCGCGGCTTGTTCGCCCGCACCTACGATGCCGCCTTGTTTGCGGCAGCCGGGCTGCCAACCGGCTGGCCGCAATGCAACACGTCGTGGAATGCGCGCAAGGGAACGCTGCGCGGCCTGCACTATCAGGCGGAGCCGCGCCCGGACCCAAAACTGGTACGCTGCACGCGCGGCCGCATTTTCGACGTCGCTGTCGATCTGCGCAAAAACTCCGCGAGTTTCGGACGTTGGATCGGCGTCGAGCTTTCCGCGGACAATCGCGAAGCGCTGGCGATACCTGCCGGCTGCGCCCATGGTTTTTTGACCTTGGAAGACGAGTGCGAGGTCTTCTACATGATGGGCGAGATCTACGTGGCCGAGCTGGCGCGCGGCGTACGCTGGGATGATCCGGCATTTGCGATCGCATGGCCGGCCGAGCCGGTAACTATGTCGAACAAAGACGCCAGCTGGCCGGATTTTTCGGCATGAAGCGCGTCCTCGTCACCGGACCGTCGGGTTTCATCGGCACGCACTGCCTGCGCCGGCTGCCGCGGGACGATTGCGAGATCCACGCGGTCAATCGCAGCGGCCGCGGAGAACCCGGCGCCGGCGTGACTTGGCATGCTGTCGATTTGCGCGACGCCGATCAAATTCTGCCGCTGATTGCCAAGATCCGGCCGACGCATCTGTTGCATGGCGCCTGGGTCGCCACGCCGGGGCTTTACGGCCATTCGCCGGAGAATTTCGCGTGGCTGAAGTCGACGATTGCCCTTGCCGACGCGTTCGGCACCCACGGCGGTGCGCGCTTTCTCGGCATCGGCAGCTCGGCCGAATACGACCCGGATAAGCGGCCCTGCGTCGAAGACGAGACGCCAATCCGGCCAGCGACCATCTACGGCAAATGCAAGGCCGCCAGCTGGCTTGCAGTGCAGGCTGCCGCCCAGCGGCACGGATTTTCGGCGGCCTGGGGCCGTCCGTTCCTGCCCTACGGACCCGGCGACCCGCCGAAACGTCTCATCCCGTCGGTGCTCGCCGCGCTCCGTACCGGCCAGCCGATTCCGACCACGCATGGCCAGCAGCAGCGAGATTTCATCTATGCGCCCGACGCCGCTGACCTTCTGGTCGGGCTGCTGCTGGCGGATGAAGCCGGGGCCTTCAACATCGGCACTGGCCGCGCGACGACCGTCCGCGCCGTCGTCGAATATCTGGCGTCGCACTGCGGCCGACCCGATCTGCCGCAGTTCGGCGCCATTGCCATGGCTCCGGGCGAACCTGCTGTCCTGGTGGCCGACATGAGCAAGGTCGGCAAGCGCTTGGCATGGTCACCGCAAACCGACCTTCATCAAGGTCTCGACTGCATCATCGACGGCACCTGAGCGAGCTTAGAGCACGTTCCGCTGTAATTGAATCGAGCTCCTTTCATTCGTCATTGCCGGGCTTGACCCACGGCTGTCCGGCACGATTTGTGCTTGAAGAGGTGCACGGCATTGATTCTACTCGATTTCAGTTGGTGCGAATCATCTGAACTCGAGAAGGGATCAAAGCCGTGC
>JASHXZ010000255.1 GCA_030043285.1 Xanthobacteraceae bacterium
TGCCATCGCCTGTGCCCGGCCGCCGACGTCACGCTGTTCACCTACCGCAATCCGGGCGAGGACGTGAGCCAGGCGGTCTCAACCACCAGCCAGCAATACACCGCACTGCCGAATGCCTTCCGCTATCGCAAGGAGCTGGTCGCCGGCTGCTCGTGCAAGCGCGCGGGCGAGAACTGGGCCGAGGCCCTGCGCGGCGCCGACGATTCGAGCACGCTGGAAAGCGGCGACATCATCGTCAACGAGAAGAACGAGAAGGCGTTGACGCAGCCGCATGGCACCGCCGCCAAGCCCGCTGCCGCCAGTGCCGAGCCAAACGCCGCCGCGCCGGCCCCTTCCGCAGCGGCGGCGCAGACCGGTGGCGCGACGACCGAGGACGCCGAGGGCCGCAAGGTGCGCGTCGTCGGCCCGCCGTTCCTGTCCCAATAAATCTTATCGATCAAAAATCCGCAGCACCCGCTTTGGCCATGGCGGCGCCGGCGGCGAGCGAGTGGTCCGGCTCGGGCAGCGGCGTGCCGGGATCGCGGAAGCGGTTGACGATCGGATAGCGGCGGTCGCGGCCGAAATTCCGCAACGTCACCTTGACGCCGGGCGCCGCCTGCCGGCGCTTGTATTCGGCCAGATAGAGCATGCGCTCGACCTTCATCACGGTGTCGCGGTCGAAGCCGGCGGCGATGATGTCGGAGGTCGGCTCCTCGCCTTCGACCAGCCGATGCAGGATGGCGTCGAGCACGTCGTAAGGCGGCAGCGTATCCTGATCGGTCTGGTTCTCGCGCAGCTCGGCGCTCGGGGCTCGGGTGAGCACATTCTCGACGATCACCGGCCCGTCCGGACCGAGCGCGCCCTGCGGCTTCCAGCGATTGCGCAGGCGCGCCAGGCGATAGACTTCGGTCTTGTACAGATCCTTGATCGGATTGAAGCCGCCGTTCATGTCACCGTACAGCGTGGCGTAGCCGACCGACATTTCCGACTTGTTGCCGGTCGTCACCACCATCAGGCCGAACTTGTTGGAGATCGCCATCAGCACGACGCCACGGGCGCGCGCCTGCAAATTCTCCTCGGTGACGTCGCGGACCTTGCCGGCAAATATTTCGGCCAATGCGCTTTCGAGGCCTTTGACCGCGCTCTCGATCGGCACCACGTCGTAGCGCACGCCGAGTGCGCGGGCGATGGCGGCCGCGTCGTCGAGCGATTCCTGCGCCGTGTAGCGGAACGGCAGCATGACAGCGCGCACCCGTTCGGCGCCGAGCGCATCGGTCGCCAGCGCCACGCACAGCGCCGAGTCGATACCGCCGGACAGGCCGAGCACGACGCCGGCAAAGCCGTTCTTATCGACGTAATCGCGCAGGCCCAACATGCAGGCGGTGTAGTCCGCCTCATCGGAATCCTCAGGCGTGACGATCGGACCCGCAAGGCAGCGCCAGCCGGCGTCGGTTCGCGACCAGCGCGTCGTCACCACCGCTTCGGTGAACGCCGGTAGCTGGAAAGCGACCGAGCGGTCGGCATTGAGCGCGAACGAAGCGCCATCGAACACCAGCTCGTCCTGGCCGCCGACCTGGTTGACGTAGATCAGCGGCAGTGCCGCCTCGGTGACGCGAGCGACCGCGACATTGAGCCTGATGTCGGCCTTGCCGCGCCAATACGGCGAGCCGTTCGGCACGACCAAAAACTCGGCGCCGGTCTCGGCCAAGCATTCGACGACGTTCTCGTAGTCGCCCCAGTCGGTCCAGGTATCCTCGCAGATCGGCAGCCCAAGCCGCACGTTACGCAAGTTGACCGGCCCTGGCACCGGCCCGCTGGCGAACACGCGCTTTTCGTCGAACACGCCATAGTTCGGCAGATTGACCTTGAAATGGACGGCCTTGATGCGGCCGTCCGCAAGCACCGCGTAGGCGTTGTACAGTTTGTTATCTTCGAGCCACGGTGTGCCGATGAGGACGGCCGGGCCGCCGTCATTGGTTTCGCGCGCCAAATTCTCGATCGCGGCGCGGCAGGCCGCCTGAAAAGCGGGCTTGAGCACCAAATCCTCCGGCGGATAGCCGGCGATGAACAGCTCGGAAAATGCGATGATATCGGCGCCGTCCCGGGCGGCGCTGGCGCGCGCGGTGCGGGCGCGCGACAAATTGCCGGAAATGTCGCCGACGATCGGATTGAGTTGCGCCACGGCGATGGCCAGGCGATTGGAGGCCTCGTTCATGACGCAGGTCTAGCCCCGGACCAGTCGCTCCGGCAATGGGCTTCGACGGCGGCAACACCTCCGCGCGGCGCGAGCTCAGAACTTGAAGCCGGCGCCGACGCGGACCGAATTCATGTTGATCGGCGTGTTCGCGATGGGCTGGAATTGCACGTATTCGTACTCGCCGCGGACGAAGAAGTGCTGCGTCACCGCAACGTCCAGGCCGACGCCGACCGCATAGCCCCATAGCCAGTCCGAACTTTTTCCGGCCGTGCCTGGGAAGACAAAGGTGGCGGCTTGCGCAGTGCCAGGGCTTTGCACCACGGTCGTCGTTTCCGTGATGTTGAGATTGGTGGCGCCGACAGCAAGACCCGCAAACATATAGGGCAGGAAGCCGTTGAAGTCCCACCCGGCCCGGCCGCGCAGCGTGCCAAAGTCGAGGCCGCTAAGCGTGCCACCACCGGTGATCGAGACGTCGTTAATGGCTCCTGAACTGAGCGTCACGACGCGGCCGATCGGCGCGTTCGGCGCCACGAGCGACAGCATGGTGTGCTCGTAATTGCCTTCGACGCCGAGCACAACTTTGCCGTACGGGCTCAGATATTCGAAATTGTAGCCGGCAAAACCGCCGAACCCGGCGGTGCCGCTGGCTGCGCTGCTCAGCACCTGCCAATTGGACGGTGCGTATTGGGCTTCGAGCTGCGTCTGCTGCAGGCTCGCCGCGATCGGCGCCCGCGTCGCGTTGCTGAAATCGGCGTCGACGTCGCTGTAGCTGGCGAGGCCGCCGATATAGAAGCCGCGCCAGTCGCCAAACCGCGCCGCGCCGACGAACGGCACGAACGCAGGCGCCGGCTCGGCATATCCACCAAGCTGCGGCTGCAGCGGCAGAACCGGCTGATCGGCCGCGATGGCGGGCGTGACCGCCACCAGGGCGACCGCTACCGCGCCAGCTACGCATTGTTGTTTTGACACCGCACACCCCGTCTTTGGTATCTTTTGTTTTGACGGGTACAGTTTTAGTCAAATTGTTTGCGCATTCCTTTATCGGCGCAGCGCCTTGCTCTCAGCATGAGCGCTTCGTAAACGCGCAAGCGTTTGGGTGACTCGTTTGTAAATGGACGACGGACTTTATTGTTTACAAGTGATTGATCCTGGTCCGCCAGGCTGGGCCGCCGATCGACAAGAAAATCATTCGAAATTGGACGGATGATAATTCCTGTCGTTCGACGTCATAGCCCCGCAACCGCCGGCAGCGGCGGCGTCTTGCTTGCCTTGGCCAGGCGCTCGGACTTCAACAGATCGGCCAACAGGAACGCCAAATCGAGTGACTGCTCGGCATTGAGCCGCGGATCGCAGACCGTGTGATAGCGATCGTTGAGGTCCTCGTCGCTGATCGCGCGGGCGCCGCCAGTGCATTCGGTGACGTTCTGGCCGGTCATTTCCAGATGGACGCCGCCGGCGATGGTGCCTTCGGCGGCATGAACTTGAAAAAACGCCCGCACCTCCTTGAGTATCTGGTCGAACGGCCGGGTCTTGTAGCCCGACACCGACGTGATGGTGTTGCCGTGCATTGGATCGCACGACCACACCACGTTATGGCCCTCGCGTTTGACTGCGCGAACGAGCGCCGGCAACAGATCGATCGCCTTGTCGGCGCCGACCCGGCAGATCAGGGTGAGCCGGCCGGGCTCGTTGTCGGGATTGAGGATGTCGATGAGGCGAAGGAGCTCGTCGGGCTTTTGCGACGGCCCGGTCTTCAAGCCCAGCGGATTCTTGATGCCGCGGCAATATTCGACGTGAGCATGATCCGCCTGGCGCGTGCGGTCGCCGATCCAGACCATGTGGCCGCTGGTGCAGTACCAGTCGCCGGTCGTCGAATCGACCCGCGTAAAGGCCTGCTCGTAGCCGAGCAGAAGCGCCTCGTGGCTGGTGAAGAAGTCGGTGGTGCGCAACTCGTTGTGCGACAGCGGATCGACACCGCAAGCGCGCATGAAGCCGAGCGCCTCGGTGATGTGGTTGGCGAGATCGGCGTAGCGCTTCGATTGCGGTGAGTCCTTGACGAACGACAGCATCCATTGATGCGCGTTCGACAGGTTGGCGTAGCCGCCGGTGGCAAAGGCACGCAACAGATTAAGCGTCGCGGCTGATTGCCGGTACGCTTCCAGTTGGCGGCGCGGATCCGGCACCCGTGCTTCTGCCGTGAAATCGGTGCCGTTGATGATGTCGCCGCGATAGACCGGCAGTTCGACGCCGCCGCGCTTTTCGGTCGGCGAGGTGCGCGGCTTGGCGAACTGGCCGGCGATGCGGCCGATCTTGACCACCGGCGAGGCCGCCGCATAGGTCAGCACCACCGCCATCTGCAAGAATAGCCGGAAGAAATCGCGGATATTGTTGGCGCCGTGCTCGGCGAAGCTTTCTGCGCAGTCGCCGCCCTGCAGCAAAAAGGCCTCTCCGGCGGCGACCTGGGCCAGCGCGCTTTTCAGGTTGCGAGCCTCGCCGGCGAAGACGAGCGGCGGATAGCTGGCGAGCTGCGCCTCGACCTCGGCAAGCGCCCTCGGGTCGGGGTAGTTGGGCATCTGCAGCGCCGGCTTGGAGCGCCAGGAATCCGGGCTCCATTTGATCTGGTTGAGCCGACTGGACATAACGCTTCTCCGTAATTGTGCGGGTTTCCCTGCACGCGGCGCTCTTATACACTTCGACTGCCGCGTGTGACAGTGTCACGAATGCCGCGAACCTTACGAGGCTTCGCTCAACCGCGGTGGCGCGAACGCACATGCCTCACGGCAAACGCCGCCGCGTCGAACTTGGTTCTTCGACGTCGCAGCACCCATGAGGCTCATTAGCTGCCTAAAGTTGCCTAATACAACTATACGCCAAAATTCCGACATCTTTTAACCTAGGTTGGCAGACGCGAGACGGGAAGCTGAGACCGCGCAGCCTTCCGGGTCTTGCGTCATCAAGGGGGAGACAATCATGGCGCGAATTGTTATCGGACACATTGGCAGTGATGCCCCTGTCGTCATCATTAATCCTGACGGCTCGATCACCGTCATTCCCGGGTGGAAACCGGAAGCCTTGGATGAATTCAGCCGAAAGGCCACCATTCTCAGCGAGGCCGCTCGACTCAAGACGCCGCACCTCGGTCAAAGTATCATCAAGACCGCCTTGGCTTCCGTACAAAAGGAAATCGCGGAACACTTGCAAGAGGGCGACGTCCTCATTTTGAGATGATGCAATCCGACGCCGGCCCGCAGGCCGTGCGTCGGCCATCGACCGGCGCCGAAGCGCGATATGTTGCTTGGTTTCACGAACTCGATGCGTGGACCGAGTACTGGGATATTTATCACCCGGAGACGCGCGGACGATTCTATTTCGGGGACGGGGAAAGCGAATCGGGTCTGCTGACGCAGCTATTGCCTCGCGAACGCCGTCCGCCGGTCTTTGTTGCCTGGACGCGCATGGCGTTGGGCACAGCGCCCGCTTCGGCGTTCGGCGATGCCGTTCGCGCGCCAGCAGTCGCAGCAGCGGTCACCGAAGTCGATGATTTGTTGGCGCGCCTGTTCGCCAAGCATTTCGGCGACGCTGCCGACCCAGACGTGCGCGAGGACTATCTGGAAGCCGTCTTCCGCTTTGCCACCGATACGCTGCCGCCAGCGTCCGAGCGCGACGCGCTTATCGCTAAGGACGATCCGCGCAAGCGGACTGCCAAGCGCCACACGCTCGACGGCGATATCATGTGGTTCGCCTGGGCGCTGCACATTGAAGCCGCACAACTTCTGGAGACGGCGACCGGCGCGCATCGGCGTGCCCTACTGCTGGCCGGGGTCGCCACCGGAGCTGCCGCCAATTTCGTTTGGCACGGCCACCGCCGAACGCGCGAGGAGTATCGCCGCGACGAGGCGACC
>JASHXZ010000256.1 GCA_030043285.1 Xanthobacteraceae bacterium
GTTCGCCCACGGCAAGGCGCGCGACGTGCTGATCATCGGCGGCGGCGACTGCGGCATTGCCGAGGAGGTGCTCAAGCACAAGAGCGTCAAGCGCCTCACCCAGGTAGAGATCGATCCCGCGGTGGTCGAGTTCGCCAAAGAGCATTTTCCCGAATTCACCAAGCCGGTGTTCTCCGACAAGCGGTTCGAGAGCGTGATCGACGACGGCATGAAATATGTCGCCCGCACCGACCGGCGGTTCGACGTCATCATCGTCGATTCCACCGATCCGCAGGGACCTGGCAAGGTGCTGTTCAGCGCCAAATTCTATGCCGCCTGCAAGCGCTGCCTGAACAAAGGCGGCGTGCTGGTCACGCAGAACGGCGTGCCGATCTTCCAGCCGGCCGAGCTGACGTCCAGCGTCGGCAAGTTTCGCAAGCTGTTCGCCGACGGCGCCTGCTACGTCGCCGCGATCCCGACCTATATCGGCGGCCACATGGCGATGGGCTGGGCAACCGACAACAAGAACCTGCGCCGCACGCCGGTGAAGACGATCGCGGCGCGCTACCGCAGCGCCGGCAGTTTTGCGACCCGATACTGGTCGCCCGAGGTGCACGCCGCCGCATTCGCGCTGCCGCGGTTTATTGCCGAGACGGTGGCGAAGGCCAGATGACAGCAGGCGGACGCCTGATACGATCGTGAATGGTCAGCACGGCGCCTTGCTCGTAGGCTGTGTCGAGAGACGCGCTCTCGGGACACCGCCGAACTTACCATCCGTCATCTCGCGCGCGTCGTCGACTTCGGGAGCCACCCCATGAGCTTCTTCCCCGCCAAAGACCCGGTCCCCGGCGATGCCCGGTCGTGCTCGGCCGTCGAGCAGGTGATCGTGCCGCGTTCGGTCGATCTCGGCGAATTCCAGGTGCATCGCGCGCTGCCGTCGGGGCAAAGCCGCATGGTCGGGCCGTTCATCTTCTTCGATCATTTCGGACCGGCTGTGTTCCGCGCCGGCAACGGCGTCGATGTGCGGCCGCATCCGCACATCGGCCTTGCCACCGTCAGCTACCTGTTCGACGGCGAAATCGTACACCGCGACAGCCTCGGCAACGCAATGCCGATCCACCCCGGCGCGGTGAACTGGATGACCGCCGGAAGCGGCATCGTGCACTCCGAGCGCACCGCCCCAGAGCGCCGCAGCGGCGGCGAGCCGCTGCACGGCCTCCAATTATGGGTCGCGCTCGCGGCGAAGGACGAAGAGACCGCGCCGGCCTTCGTCCATACGGCGGCGAACGACATTCCCGAGCTTCGCGAAGACGGCCTGACCATGCGGGTCATCGCCGGCGCGTTCGGCGGCCTGCGCTCGCCGGTCGCGACCTCGTGGGACACGCTGTTCGTCGAAGCGCGGCTCAAGGCCGGCGCCGCGCTGCCGGTGGAGGCATCGTACGAAGAACGTGCGCTTTACGTGATCACAGGCGAGATCGACATTGGCGGTGTCGCCTTCGGCCCGGAAAAGCTCCTGGTGCTGCGGCCCGGCGATCGCGTCGCGGTGCGCGCCATCCAGGATGCACATTTTGTCGTGGTCGGCGGCGCCGCCATGGACGGACCGCGCCACATCTGGTGGAATTTCGTATCGTCGCGCAAGGATCGCATCGAGGCCGCCAAGGCCGATTGGCAAGCCGGCCGCTTTCCGATCGTGCCCGGCGACACACGCGAGTTCATTCCGCTGCCGGAACAGTAAGCGGCACCAGAGCCTTCACGCTCCAAGCGCCGCCCTGATGCGCTCGCGCGACAACGGCAGATCGCGCAGGCGCTGGCCGGTGGCATCGGCGATCGCATTGCCGAGCGCCGCCGCTGAAGGCCCCTGCCCCGCCTCGCCGGCGCCCAAGAACGGCGCGCCGGGGCGATCGATAATGTGAACCTCCATCGCATTGGGCACGGCGGAGAAGCGCAGCGCCGGATAGGTGGCCCAATCGATGCTGGTAATGCGCGTAGCATCGAACGTGACGCTCTCGAACAGCGTCCAGCTCATCGATTGCAGGATGGCGCCTTCGATCTGATTGACGAGCCCATCGGGATTGACCACCTGGCCGGCGTCGACCGCGGCTACCGCGCGCACCATGCGGGCGCGGCCGGTATGGCGCTCGACCTCGACCTCGCAGGCGACCGCACAATAAGCGGCGAGATTTTTGTAACGCGCGAAGGCAAAGCCGTAGCCGTGGCCCGGCGGCCGGCCGGGCGTTTGGCGCGGCCGCGCCGCCCAGCCGAAGCGATCCGCCGCCGTGGAAATCACCTCACGCGCCCGCTCGTCGCCGAGATGTTTGAGCCGGAATGCCACCGGATCGGCACCGGCCGCGGCGGCGAGTTCGTCCGTGAAGCTTTCGATCGCGAACACGTTCATGTGGGCGCCGAGCGCGCGCAGCGCCGAGACCCGAACCGGCATTGCCGGCAAGAAATGATAAATCACCCGCGCGCTCGGCAGCTGGTAAAGCGGGATGGAATTACGGTCGCCGCCGCCCTCCGGCATCGGGATCGGCTTCGGCGGTGGCTGTGGAAACGGACTGGCAAGGTCGCGCGCCGCAAGCAACGCGCCGGCCGGTCCGGGCCGCGTCGAGTGCGTGTTGCTCCACACGCCGTAATCCCAATCGGCGATACGGCCGCCAGCATCGAGACTCGCCTTGACCTTCACCACCATGGCTGGGCCGAACGGCTCCCAGACGTGCTCCTGCTCGCGCATCCACTGCACGCGCACCGGCCGGCCGGGCAGCGCCCGCGCCAGCAGCGCCGCATCGGCAGCGGCATCGTCGGCGCCATTGTGGCCGTAGCAGCCCGAACCTTCGACGTGGATGCAGCGCACCTGCTCCTTCGGCATGCGCAGCATCTCGGCGATCGCGTCGCGATCCGGATAAACCCCTTGGGTATGGGTCCACACCGTCAGCGCCCCATTGTCGAGCTGCGCCACCGCGCATGACGGTCCGATCGAGCCGTGCGAAAGATAGGGCCGCGTGTAAGTCGCTTCGAGCGACTTTCCCCCTCCGGCGCTCTGCTGCTGATTATCGAGGACGGTGATGTCCTGCGACGGCAGGCCCGTGAGCACCGCCGCCAAATTGCCGGCGTCCGGCAGCTTCGCCGTCTCCTGCCAACGCGCCGCCACAGCAAGCGCCCGCATCGCCTCGATCGCGAAAAATTCGCGCTCGGCGACCACGGCGAGGAAATTGCCGTCGCGCACTACCTTGAGGACGCCCGGCATCTTTTCAACCGCCGCCGTATCGACGCTGGCGAGCTTCGCGCCATAGCTCGGCGGCCGCACGATGCGGCCGTGCACCATGCCGGGCAGGCGCATGTCCTGCACATAGGCCGCGACGCCGGTGACTTTGGCGGGAATATCGACGCGCTGGATCGCGTGATTCATCACCCGATAGGCATGCGGGTCCGCCAGCGGCGATTGCGGCGCCGCCTGCACGTGCAGCATGTCGCCGGAAACGAGTTCGCCGTAGCCGAAACGCTGTCCGTTTGGCGCGACGACCGCTGCGTTGTCCGTTTTCATCTGCTCGGCTGGCACGCCGGCGCGCTGCGCCGCCTGCGCGAACAAAATCTGCCGCACCTGCGCCGCGGCGTTCATGATCGCGGTGCCGCTGTCCTGCAGCGAATGGCTGCCCGCGGTGAAGCCTTCGTTGGGCGTGCGGCTCGTATCGGCGGTGATCAGCGTGAGCTGTTTGAGATCGACGTCCAATTGCTCGGCGGCGATTTGCAGCAGCGCCGTCTTGATGCCCTGCCCAAGCTCCGCCTTGCCGGTAAAGACTGTGATCGCGCCGTTCGCATCGATGCGGATCCATGAATCGAGCAGCGGGCTCTTCTTCAGATCGCCGGGCAGCTGCGGCGTTGCGCCGGCAGGCTTGCCGCCCTTCTGTTGCTGCGCGTTCTGCTGCGCCGCCGCCGGCGGCAGCGACGAAAAACTGAGGATCAGCGCTCCCGATCCCGCAAGCACGCGGCGGCGCGACAGAATAGCGGGCGCGGCGGCGGCGCTCATTGCGGCTCTCCCGCCTGCGCGGTCTGCATCATCTGCGCCGCACGCCGCACCGCGCGCAGAATGCGCATATGCGTACCGCAGCGGCACAGATTGGGCTCGAGTGCAGCACGGATTTCCGCATCCCCAGCGTGGGGGTTTTTCTGCAACAGCGCCTGGGCGCGCATCATCATGCCGGCAATGCAGTAGCCGCACTGCGCCGCCTGCTCGGCGATGAAGGCGCGCTGGATCGGCGCCGGGTGGTCGTTGCTGCCGAGACCTTCCAGCGTGACGATGCCCTTTCCTTCGAGAGCCAAAATCGGCGTCACACAGGAAAACGTCGCCTCCCCGTCCACCAACACCGTGCAAGCGCCGCACTGGCCGAGCCCGCAGCCGAATTTTGCCGCGTTGAGCTGCAGGTCCCCGCGCAGCACGTAGAGCAACGGCGTGCGGGGATCGGCGTCGATGTCGTGGGGCTGGCCGTTAACGTTGAGTTTCATTGCTTCTCGTCTTCAGTCTCGTTGCTGCTCGTCCGTTGTGTCGGCGGCGGGATTGCTTCCTCGCTTGGCGCAGGACGCGTCGAAGCGGCGCGCTCGGCGCGGCGCGCTTCACGCACGGTCTTCTCGATGTCGCTCCAAGCGGGCTTGTTGGCAAAGCGCGCGCGCAGATAAGCGGCGAGCGCCACGATCTGCCGATCATTCAAACTCGCCGCAAAGCCCGGCATGATCGGACTGCGTGCCGCTTCGGCCGCGCGCAGCCCGTAGAGCACGACATTGACCAGGTTTCGCGCGCTCGGCCCGGTAATGCCGCTGGAGAGCGCCAGATCGATACCGCCATACGGCGCCGCGCGCGGGCCCTCGTGACAGCCGGCGCAAGCGGCCGTGTAGAGGCGGGCACCCTCCTCGTTGGTCGCGCCGTTCGTTGCCGGTTTTTCGGTCAAAACTTCGGCTTGGCTGTCGGCGCTATTCGGCGCCGTGGCCTTGCCGCGCTGGGCCTGGGCGCTGACTTGCTGCCCTGTCGCCGGCGCCGGCGCGCCTGCGCCGCCATGCTGCGCGGCGACGTAGCGTGCGATCGCGCGGACGTCATCGGCGTTCGCCGTTCGCAAGTCCTGCGCGACCTCCGCCATCGGGCCGCGCGCCACGCCATGGGCCGCGTCGAAGCCGTGCTGCAAGTAATGCTGCAGCGCCTCGGCAGTCCAAGGCACAGCGGCGGGCGACGAGCCATCGAGCGCGTAGGCGGTCCAACCCTCAGCCTCGCCGCCGGTAAACTTTTTGCTTGTCTGCTCGGCGCCGAGGAAATTGCGCGGCGTATGACAGGCGCCGCAATGGCCGAGCCCCTCGGTCAGATAAGCGCCGCGCTTGAGTGGGTCGCCTTGCCCGGCGTTGGCTCGGTCAGGTCCCTCGCGGAGAAACAACGAATTCCAGCCGAACAGCAGAAGCCGGATGTTGAGCGGAAATGGCAGCTGATTTGACGGAGCCGTGGCCCGGACCGGCGGCTGGGTCATCAGGAATGCATAAAGTGCGCGATCGTCGTCATCGGAGACGAGCGTGAAGTGATCGTACGGAAACGCCGGATAAAGGTACTGGCCGTCGCGGCGTACGCCTTCGCGCAGGGCGCGGCGGAAAGCGGCTTCCGACCAGCGGCCGATGCCGGTGTCGCGATCGGGCGTGATGTTGGTCGAAAAGATCGTGCCGAACGGCGTCGGCACCGCGCGGCCGCCGGCGAATGTCTGGCTTCCGGCCGCGGTATGGCAAACATCGCAATCGCCGATCGCCGCGAGCTCTGCCCCGCGCCGCACCTGCGCCGCGGCAAAGCTGTTGGCCGCGGGCGGCTCGATCGGCGCAATGGCGGGACGCCGCGCGACGAAGACGAAAATCGCGACGACAAGCGCCAATGCCAGGCAAACACCAAAAAAATAACGCAACGCCCGCATGCGATCACGCTGGCCCGCGCCACCAGCCACATTCCATGCAGCATTCAACGGCTCGCGGGGAACGAAGTTCCGGACGAGCGAACGCCCATCGCATTGGGCGCGGCCCCGGTGCGATGGGTTTCAGGTAAATTAAAGAGAAAGAACAGGAAACGCCAGCCCACAGCTTTGCGGGCCGGCCATCGCGCTCAGGCGGCGCGTTTGAGCGACCGCATCCAGGCCTCGACCTCGCGCGCGGCTTCGGCCTTGGCAAAGCCGTAGCGCGCCTGCAGCCGGCCGATCAATTCATCGCGGCGGCCGCCGATCCGGGTGACATCCTCGTCGGTCAACTTGATCCAGTTGTCCCGGACCTTGTCTTTGAAGATCATCCAATCGAGTTGAACGCGGTCCCAGTTCATCGTCGTCTCCGTGGTTGAGGAAAGCACATACGACGCCTCTTCACGCGCCGCGACGAAGGCCGCAATGACAGCCCGGCGATGCGGCTCTAGTTCGACAATATCGCGGTCATTCGGCGAGCAAATTTGGGCCGATGGGGCGCGCTACAGCCAATATGCTTGACGGGGGCTTAGCCCCGACCGATGACACGATATGGCCGCACTTTCCTCCCCGCCCGGCGTCGCGGATCTAGCACAGGCGCTCCGCG
>JASHXZ010000257.1 GCA_030043285.1 Xanthobacteraceae bacterium
CAAAATATTCGTCCGCGAAGCCGCGCGCCGTGTCGCGCAACGCGATCTGCTCGGCATTGAGCGCAAATTGCGCCGGCTTGCTCGTGCTCGCATCAAGCATGGCGCTGTTATAGCGAGTTGCGCCGATAAATTCTCGCTGTTTCCGAACGGCGCGGCACGAAGCAATGGGTGGCAGGCCTCAATAGTGCCGGTGATGGCGGCGGTGCGGCCTAACCGGCAAAGGCTGCGGCGTCGGCGGGCGCGCCCAGGCCAGATACGGATTGACGTTGCAGAAGCCGCGGTTGCCGGCCACCACGGTCGGCGCGCATTCGGCGGCCGAGTTATATTGGCAATCCCATTGCACCTCGCCGGTGCCGAGTTCGCGCACCGCGCACCAGGGCGCGTTGCCATAGGATTGGGCTTTCACGGGCGAGAAGGCAAAGCAGAGAATTGTCGCCAATGGAGCGATTGCCAGCGCAATCCGGGTCATGCTTGTCACCTTTGTATCGATCCCGTTACCAGTAACACCGCGGGCCGTCGTGTATGCGCAATAGCTATTGCCGCATTGAGAAAAATCAATCGCGGTTTTCGCCGGCCGTCGAAGGCGCGCGATTCGACAACGGTACCGTGATATACCGGGCCGCGAAAGCAGGGGGCATCGGCATGGATTTCAGCCTTTCTCCCGAACTTGAGGAATTGCGCCAGCGCGTCGGCGCATTCGTGCTGCCCACGCCGCGCGCCTGGTCGAGGGCGCCTCCGAAGTGCACAACATGGTGCTAGCGCGCTTTCGACGCGAAGAGGGCCGCGATTTCTGGACCTGGAGCGCGGGGAATCGAACCTAGGCATGCCTTCGTTTTTCGATAGCTGCGGCCTTGTCGCCTGTCGCTTGACAGGCGACAGGCGACAACATAAGCATCAGCATGGTCCGCTCATTCCGTCACCGTGGCCTGAAGGCACTGTACGAGGGGCGGACAGCGAAACGTGTGTCGTCGCAACATCTCGTCCGATTGCGAGATATTCTCGCGGTTCTGGACCGCGCCCGTAAGCCAGACGACATGAACCTGCCAGGGTTCCGTTTGCATCCGCTCAAAGGCGATCTGAAGGGACACTGGGCTGTTTGGGTATCGGGAAACTGGCGCGTAACCTTTCGCTTCGAGCAAGGCGATGTCTGTGACATCGATTATGTCGACTATCACCAGAAGGAAGGCGGCAGATGCCGATGCATAACCCACCCCATCCCGGCGGAATCGTTCGCCGCCAGTGCTTGGAGCCTCTTGGCCTCTCGGTGACCGAGGCGGCGGAAGGGTTGGGCGTGACGCGGCAAGCACTTTCGGACCTGGTGAACGGGAAAGCCGGCATCTCGGTCGATATGGCTATCCGGCTTTCGAAGGCATTTGGCTCGAGCGCGGAGACATGGCTTGGCCTGCAAACCGCCTATGATCTTGCGCAGGCGCGCGACCGTGTGCGCACGATCAAAGTGCGGTCGTTCAAGGCGGCTTGACTCTTCAATGCGGCTGAGGTGGTCACTTTCCCGATCAGCCGATCGTACGGCGGACTCAAGGAGCACCCATGAAACTCGCGTTTTTCGATGATTTTCGTTTCGGCGTGGTGACCGGCGACAAGGTGGTCGACCTCACCGACGTGGTCAGCGGCATTCCGCATCTTGGCCCGCAGGACATCGTGCGCGGCGTGATCGAGCGGTTCGGGGAGTTCAAGGGCAAGCTCGCCGATGCGGCCGCCAAGGGGCAGGGCAAGCCGCTTGGCCAGGTCAAATTCCGGCCGCCGCTGCCGAAGCCGGAAAATATCGTCTGCATGGCGGTAAATTACATGGAGGACGGCACGCTGGCGGAGCCGGCGCCGATCAACGCGTTCATGAAATCGCCGAGCGCGGTTATCGGCGACGGCGACACCATGGTGCTGCCGGACCTCGGGGCGACGGTCTTCGAGGGCGAGGCGGAGCTGGCTATCGTGATCGGCAAGCGAGCCCGGCACGTCAAGGCGGCCGACGCCATGAGCTACGTGTTCGGCTACATGAATTTCATCGACGGCTCGGCGCGCGGCGTGCTGCCGCCCGGTAACACGTTCTATCAGATGAAATCGCGCTACACTTTCGCGCCGATCGGGCCGTACATCGTCACCGCCGACGAGATCAAGGATCCACAGAAGCTGCAGATCAAGCTCACCAACAACGGCACGGTCTATCAGAACTTCAATACCGACGACATGGCCCACAAGATCCCGCGCTGCATCGAATGGGTCACGTCGATCCACGCGCTCGAGCCCGGCGACATTTTGGCGACCGGCACCAACCACCGCGGCCTCAATCCGTTCATGGACGGCGACAAGATCGAGCTGTCATGCGAGGGCTGCGGCACGCTGCACATCAGCGTGCGCGACGACCTCAAGCGCACCTGGGCGCGGATCACGCGGCTGCAGCACAAGCAAAGCGGCGCCGAAGGCGTGCACACCAAGCAGACCGGCGGCAAATACGCGAAGTAGCCGATGTGATGGAGCGCGCCGCGCGTCGCGGCGCGTCAGCTTCCCGCCGGCAGCCAGCCGTGTTCGGAGACGTCGAACACGATGCCGTTGATGTCCTTGAATTTCTTCTCGGCGTCGACGCCCGGATAGTGCGGCAAGGTCATGAAGTACTCGCCGCCGTGCTGCTTGATCTTTTGTTCGGTCGCGACCTCGTCGTCGACCACGAAGCCGAAATGATGCAGCCCGGCCCAGTCCGGACCGCCTTTGCCGCCCTTCGTCCCCTCCGGAAATTGCAGGAGGGTGAGGTTCATCACCCCGTCGGACAGTGAAATAGCGTTACCGATCGGCGCCTCAACCTTCTTCAGCCGCTTGAGGCCGAATACCGCTTCGTAGAATGCAGCGGCCTTTTCGAGGTCCGGAACCTGAATGGCGATGTGCCTCAGCTTGGCCATGGCGGTGCTCCTCATCCTCGCTCAATTGCGCCAGTCCGGGTCGATGGCGTCGAGCATGCGCAAGTAGGCCGGCCAGTCGGCTGAGCCGCGGCCGGAATCGTGATGCTCATATTGGCGCGCAGTCTTTTCGCAGATCGCAGGCGTGATCTCGACCAGAGCGCCGCCGGTCGCTTCCATGCGCAGCTGAATCTCGGCCGCTTCGAGCAGGGATTTCATCAGCACGAAGGCTTCGCGCGTCGTCTTGCCGACGGTCAGGAGCCCGTGGTTGTGCATGATCAGCGCGCGGTTCTTGCCGAGCGCGCGGTTGATGCGCTCGCGCTCGCCGAAATCCTCGGTGATGCCTTCGTAGTCGTGATAGCCGACGCGATTGTAAAACCGCACCGCCGCCTGCGACACCATGCGCAGGCCGTGTTTGAGGCCGGCGATCGCCATGCCGGTCTCGGTGTGGACGTGGACGGCGCAATTCACGTCGGGCCGCGCCGACAGCACGCCGCCATGCAGCGTAAAGCCGGGCCGGTTGACGCCTGCGGATTCGTCGAGGTCGTCGTCCATGCTGACCTTGACGAGGTTGGCGGGCGTGACCTCCTCATAGAGCAGCTCGTGGCGCTTGATCAGAAACTTGCGCTCCTCGCCCGGCACGCGCAGCGAGGAGTGATTGTAGATGACGTCGCCCCAGCCGTAATGCGCGATCAGCCGGTAGGTGGCGGCGAGATCGACGCGCGCCTGCCATTCCGCCGGCGCGATGTCGGTCTGCGCCACGGTTACGAGTTTTACATGCGTGTTCATGAACTGGGTCTCCGCGTGATGCGGTGGAGCTTAGCACCGACTCGCGCCGATGCGCAGTCCCGCGCCGCCGCCTCGCCAAACGCCTTATGCATACTGCAATGCAGCGCGGCCCGGCCGAAAACGTGTGGCACTTCAACGCGCTAGAATTGCCGGACGATGGCACGGACCTATATGCCCATTGCCCGTCCCGCGTGCTCGCGCCCTCTGGCAATATCGAGCCCGTGAGGGCAAACTGGCCTTCGGAGGCCCCGCCGCATGCCGTTGCGCACCGTCACCCTCGACGACAAGTACGACCTTTCGCAGACGCGGATTTTCGCCACCGGCT
>JASHXZ010000258.1 GCA_030043285.1 Xanthobacteraceae bacterium
TGCGGACTTGATGCACGACACCGGTGCGGTCGCGGCAGTGATAAAGCTCCGCCTGCTCAGGCGGTCGCACATAGAGATCGACGTTGATCAATTCCTCGGGCAGGTGGATCGCCGTGCAGCATTCCAACCCCACGCCAATCATCAGCACGTACGCATCGTAATCGCGCATCAGTCCGTAGGGACTGTTGCCGGAGACCGGCGTGGTGTCGACGTGATGACGCGACAGCAACAGCGGCGCTGCCGGGCCCCAGCCGGCGACCGAGTGCGTCGGATGAATACTGCGCGCGACGGCGTAACGGGTGCGGAACACTTCCGTCAGAATGCCGGTGTGAGACGGCGTTGCCATTTCATCCCAATTTGGATTGTCGAGCGTCACGGTGCGCCAAGTCATGGCCGGCATGAAGAGATTGCCCGCAGCGAGATAGTCGAGCAGGGTTTCGATCATGGCTTCGGCATGAAAACCCTGTCGGCTCAAAGTCGCAATCGCGCTGTGCACCACCAACGTGCCGTTTCGGGGCACGGCAAATCGCTCCAGGAGCGGCAGCAATGCCGCCGTTTCCTTTGATGGGCCGCGCGTCATCCGGCCGCCGCCAAATCGGAATTCGCCTTGATTGCTTCGAGCATGTCGAGGCAGCGGTCGATGTCGCGAAACGGCAGGCCGCTAAGCTGCGACAATTCCAGGTCCCACCATTTCAGCCGGAGGAGCCGCTCGACGGTGCGTTCGGGAAAACGAAACCGCTTGATGGTCGCCGGGACGCCGGCAACGACGGCGTAAGGCGGCACATCCTTGGTAACCACGGAGCCGGCAGCGATGATGGCGCCGTCGCCGACGCTCACGCCCGCCATGACGTTGACGTTGTGGCCGGTCCAGACGTCGTTACCAACCGTGACGTGCTTGAACATGTCCGGCGTGCGCTCAAGCCGCACGAAGTCATTGTACTCGTCGACCCAGTCGAACGAGTTCGGGTGATACTGAAATTCGTTGATGCTGAGCCAATCGGACGGATGATTGAACGGATTGATCGCGGTGCGGGCGCCGATCGCGCAGAACGCCCCCATCGTGGCGCGGGCGATAAAGCAGCTTTCGTTCATGCCGGAATATTTGCCGACGTCGACGTCGGGGCCGACCTGCGAGTTTTTGTTGAGGAACAGCGGCCCGCGGATGGTCGATTTGATGATTCGGGCGCCGGGATTGAGGCGCATAATGCCGTGCAGATAGGCCGGAGCGGTCCCGGTGTTCTCGTAGAAATCAACTTTTGTTGCGGGATATTGCATGGCCGCGGACGAACGACGAACGCTTGTCGGTCTCTATCACGGCGCCGGCGCCTTGGGAACCGTTGCAGGTTGCCGACAAGACTGCCGAGGCTGTTCTCTTGAAAAAGCGCCAGCAATCGACCCCGACTTGGCGTCTCAGGGTCAAGGTCATCCCGGCCCAGACACATCGTGAAGATTTTTTTCCTCAGCACCGTCGCGCCGGCGCGCGCCAGACCTCGGTTGGACCGTGCCCGCGCGCTGCGGCAAGTCGTACTGTGTGAGGTTTGTGACACAGCGGGCGCAGTTCCGCACCGCGCCCTCCGTCGTCCCCCAGCAACGTGTGCCCGTCCCACAGTTCAGGTTGACGCTACAGGCGAAATGTACCATTAGGGTCGCGGGGACGGCGACCGAGTTAAGCCGAGAAAATGCGGGTTGGTCGCATTAAGCGAGCCGCGATTTTTCGACTTGTCCTCGTCGCCAGCGTGCATCTGGTTAGTGCCTTGAGGCGGTTGGCACGTCAACCCAGATGCGGCCCGGATTGAGACGCTTTGGGGCCATCCGACAGGGATGGGGCAAGAGGGGCGGCAATGGAGCGGCTGAAGCAGCTACGCATCAAGTTGTTCGCTGACGGTGCCGATTTCGACAGCATCGTTGCGCTCGCTGCCAATCCGATCATTCGCGGCTTTACCACCAATCCGACGCTGGCGCGCAACGCGGGCGTGCGCAATTACGAGGAGTTCGGGCGCAAAGTGCTTGCCGCCGTACCGAACCGTCCGGTCTCGCTCGAAGTCTTCGCCGACGATTTTGCCGGCATGATCCGCCAGGCGCGCGCGATCGCCGGCTGGGGCAAAAACGTCAACGTCAAGATACCGGTCACCAACACCAACAGAGAATTTTCCGGTGAGGTCGTCAGGCAGTTGTCTGCTGAAGGTATTGTTGTCAACGTCACCGCCATCACCACTGTCGATCAGGTGCGGCGCGTGGCTGAGAATCTCTCGCCTGACGCACCGGCAATTGTCTCGGTGTTCGCGGGGCGCGTCGCCGACACCGGGGTCGATCCCGTGCCCATGATGGCGGAGGCGGTCAAAATCCTGCAGCAGCGCCCTAAAGCGGAGTTGTTGTGGGCAAGCCCCCGCGAGCTTCTCAACGTCTTCCAGGCGGACGCGGTAGGCTGTCACATCATCACGGCCACCAAAGACGTCCTGGCGAAGCTCGGCCTCGTCGGTAAGGATTTGGACGACTATTCACTCGAAACCGTCAAGATGTTCCGGCGCGATGCCGTCGCCGCCGGTTTCGAGATCGGCGATCCGGTTGAGGACTCGAGCGTGCGCGCTGTGGCTTGATGCAGGCGCCCGACCTGGCTGCGGTGAACACGTAAGTGAATGGGCACGCCGGCAGGCCTCCGCCGCTTGCGGGCAGCGGTTGCATCAGGCAACCGCCACAGCTGTCGCGCCGGTTCACTTTGGTAGGCAGGGAGCGCAAATGACCATAACGAATGTGCTGATCACCGGCGGTGCGGGTTACGTAGGACACGTTTTAACGCCGCGGCTATTGTCTGCCGGGTACAACGTTACGGTCTATGACGCGCTGTTTTTCGGCTGCCGTCTGCCCAACGATCCCAAGCTGCGCGTGATCAGGGGCGACGTCCGCGACGCCGCCAAACTTGCCGAGGCAATGGCCGGCCAGGACGCGATCCTGCATTTGGCTTGCATCTCGAACGACGCCAGTTTCGAACTCGATGAGAAGCTGTCGCAGACCATCAATTACGACTGCTTCGAGCCTTTGGTGATCGCGGCAAAGCAGGCGGGCGTGCAGCGTTTCGTCTACTGTTCGTCCAGTTCGGTGTACGGCGTTTCGGATTCGCCGGACGTGACCGAAGAGCACCCGCTGGTGCCGTTGACGCTCTACAACAAGTTCAAAGGCATGTGCGAACCGCAATTGTGGAAACACAAGGCCGACGATTTCACCTGCGTCGTGGTGCGGCCGGCGACGATTTGCGGTTATAGCCCGCGCACGCGGCTAGATCTGTCGGTCAACATCTTGACCAATCACGCGGTCAACAAAGGCGTCATTACCGTGTTCGGTGGCAATCAGATGCGGCCGAACTTGCACGTCGAGGACATGGTCGACGCCTATCAGCTGATGCTGGAGGCGCCGCATGAAAAAATTCACGGCGAGATCTTCAACATCGGCTTTCAGAATTATTCGATCGCCGAAATCGCCGGCATGGTGAAGCGCGTGGTTGAGGAAGAGATGCCGGAAAAGGGCGACATCAAGATCACTACGACGCCTACCAATGACATGCGCTCCTACCACGTCAATTCCGACAAGGTGAAGCGCGTGCTCGGCTTTGTGCCGAGGCGCAGCGTCGAGGACGCGGTGCGCGATCTGACGCGGGCGTTCCGCAATTATCTGCTGCCGGAAAGCTTCGACGATGACTGGTATTACAACGTACGGACCATGAAGAAACTCGGCGTGCAATGAGCGCGGCGCGGCACATTGCGGTCGTCACCGGCGGCGCCGGGTTCATCGGCAGCCACATGGTGGATCATCTGCTCGATCGCGGCTATCGGGTCCGGGTCATCGACAATCTGCGCGGCGGCCGGACGGCCAACCTGGCCCAGCATCGCGGCAATCCGGACCTGTCGTTCGAGGAAGCAGATATTCGCGGCCTGGAGCCGGACAACGCCTTATTCGCCGGCGCCGCTTTCGTGTTTCATTTCGCCGGCATCGGCGACATCGTGCCATCGATCGAGCAGCCGATCGCGTACATGGACACCAACGTGCAAGGCACGGTTCGAGTGCTGGAATGCGCCCGTCACGCAGCGGTGCGCAAGTTCGTCTACGCGGCGTCATCGTCCTGTTACGGTCTCGCCGCGGTCCCGACGACCGAGGAGCACCTGATCGCGCCGCAATATCCGTATGCCTTGTCCAAATATCAGGGCGAGCAAGCGGCGTTCCATTGGCACCGCGTGTATCGGCTCCCGGTCAATTCGATCCGCATCTTCAACGCCTATGGCACGCGCGTGCGCACCACCGGCGCGTACGGCGCGGTGTTTGGCGTATTCTTCAAGCAGAAGCTTGCCGGCAAGCCGTTCACCGTGGTTGGCGACGGCACGCAGAAACGCGATTTTCTCTATGTGACCGACGTTGCATCCGCTTTTTTGTTGGCGGCCGAGACGAAGAAGTCTGGCGAAATCTGGAATCTCGGCGCCGGCAACCCGCAATCGGTCAATCGGCTGGTGGAATTAATCGGCGGCACGATTGTTCATATCCCGAAACGGCCCGGCGAGCCGGACGTGACCTGGGCGGACATCGCCAAGATCAAGCACGATCTCGGCTGGGCGCCGCGCGTCGCATTCGAGGACGGGGTTGCGGCGATGATGGCGGAGATCGACAATTGGCGGGATGCGCCGCTGTGGGATCCCGATTCGATCAAACAAGCCACGCGGACCTGGTTCGAGGCGCTTGCTGCGGAGTGACCGATGGAAACGCGTCTGGGGGGCGGCTACCGCCGCAAGATCAAGAGCGTCGACGAGCTTTGCTCGGTACTCGGCCCGCGACCGCGGCAGCAGAGCGTGGTCATGTGCCACGGGGTATTCGATCTGGTGCACCCGGGACATATCCGGCACTTGGTCTACGCCAAGGAGAAAGCCGATATCCTGATCGCGAGCCTGACGGCCGACGCGCACATCACCAAGGCCAATTATCGGCCGTTCGTGCCGGAAGACTTGCGGGCGCTCAATCTTGCGGCGCTCGAAATGGTCGATTACGTGGTCATCGATACCAATCCGACGCCGATCGAAAATATCCTGCGGCTGCAGCCTGATTACTTCGCCAAAGGATACGAATACCAGGACGGCGGCATCAACCCGAAAACGGAGCAGGAAATCGATGCGCTGTCGAGCTATGGCGGCGAGATCCTCTTTACGCCGGGCGACATCGTCTATTCCTCGTCGCACCTGATCGAGACCGGTCCGCCGGACATCGCGGTCGAGAAGCTCTTGGCCCTGATGGAGGCCGAAGGACTCGATTTCGACCGCCTGCGCCGCGTTCTCGATCGGTTCGAAGGATTGGAAGTGCACGTCGTCGGCGACACCATCGTCGACAGCCTCACCTACACGACGATGATCGGCGGTATGACCAAGACGCCGACGCCAAGCGTGCGTTTCGACAGTCGCGCGGATTACGTTGGCGGCGCTGCGGTCGTCGCCAAGCACCTGCGCGCCGCCGGCGCTGAGGTCACCTTGTCCACAGTGCTGGGCGATGACGCACTTAAGGACTTCGTGCTGGAGGATTTGGCAGCGGCCGGCGTCAAGGTAATGCCGATCATCGACCACGCACGGCCAACGACCCATAAGAATGCCTATGTGTGCGACGACTATCGGCTGCTTAAAGTCGATACGCTCGACAATCGCAGCATCACCGACGCGCAGATGGAGCAGATTGGGCGCAACGTGGCGCGGGCGCCGGGCCGCGCCGTCGTATTCAGCGATTTCCGTCATGGCATTTTTAATCGGCGTACGATTCCCGGTTTGACCGCTGCGATACCGCGCGGCGTCTTTCGCGTCGCCGACAGCCAGGTGGCGAGCCGCTGGGGCAATATCCTCGAGTTCAAGGGTTTTGACCTGCTCACTCCCAACGAACGCGAGGCGCGTTTCGCGCTTGCCGACCAGGATACCGGCGTCCGTCCACTCGCCGCGAAGCTGCACGAGGACGCCCAGTGCAAGACCATCATCCTCAAGCTCGGCGATCGCGGCGTGCTGACCTGTCGCGCCGGTCGAGAACGTGACCCGCGCACGTTTTTCGTCGTCGACAGTTTCGTCGAGCGTGTCGTCGATGCGGTGGGCGCCGGCGACGCGCTGCTTGCCTACGCCACCCTGTCGCTCCTCATCGATCCGTCGGAAGTCGCAGCCTCCGTTCTTGGCTCGCTTTCAGCGGCGCTCGAATGTGAAGCCGAAGGCAACGTGCCGGTCGGCCCGGAAGACGTACTACGCAAGCTCCTGGGCCTCGAAAAACGTGCCCGGTTCGTGTAGCTCAGCTGGACTGAAGTGATGCGCGTCGTCGTCGTCGGCCTTGGTGTGCAGGGGCACAAGCGCCGGCGCGTCGCGGGCGCCGATTTCGTCGCTGCGGTCGATCCGGTCAATAACGAAGCCGAATACCGGTGCATCGAAGACGTTCCGTTGGCGAACTACGATGCGGCGCTGGCCTGCATCCCCGACGAGCCGAAGATCGCGTTGCTCGACTATTTGTTGCGGAACGGCAAGCACGTTCTGGTCGAGAAGCCATTGTGGGCTGTCGACGACGCGGAGATCGCGCGGCTTGCCGTCCTGGCAAAGACAAACGGCGTCGTCTGCTATACTGCCTATAATCACCGGTTCGAGCCGCATTTCGTGCGCATGCGCGACGTCATCAGGTCGGGCCAGCTCGGCGCCATCTATCGTTGCCGCATGTTTTACGGCAACGGCACGGCGCGGCTCGTGCGCGATTCGCAATGGCGTGATCAGGGTGCAGGTGTGCTGCCTGATCTCGGCTCGCACCTGCTCGATACCGCGCGCTTCTGGTTCGCGGACATCGGCGATGATTTCGCGATCGTTTCCAGCCGCTGCTTCGAGAACCGCGCGCCCGATCACGTGGTGCTTGGCTCGCGTGGCACGACCCCCCAGCTCGAGCTGGAAATGACATTGCTGAGCTGGCGCAACCATTTCACCTGCGACGTCTTTGCCGAGAACGGCTCGGCCCATATCAGCTCGCTGTGCAAGTGGGGGCCGTCCTCGTTCACGCTGCGCAAGCGCGTGCTGCCGAGCGGACGGCCGTCGGAGGATACCATCACGCTTGTGCAGGACGATCCGACCTGGGCCGTTGAATACGAGCACTTCAAGCTGCTGTGCGCGGCACGCCGCGTCGGCGATCTCGCCGACGATCTTTGGCTCAATCGCACCCTGCGGCGGCTGGGGGAGGCCGCGATCAAGGAGCGTGAGGCGTGAGCGGACCCACCGTCGGATTTGCCGGCCTCACGCACCTGGGTCTGGTATCGGCAGTCGCCACGGCAGCCAAGGGTTTGCGCGTAATCGGCTACGATCCCGATGAGAAGCGCGTGCGTGATATCGCTGCAGGGCGCCTGCCGGTTCTGGAGCCCGGCCTCGACGATCTGGCGCGCCGCTTTGGCACGCAGCTCTCCTATACCGATCGTGTCGGCGATTTGAGCAACTGCGATCTCGTTTACATCGCCAGCGACGTCCCGACCGATGGCCGCGGACAAAGCGATCTGTCGGGCATCTCAGCGCTGGTCGAATCGGTGATTTCGGCGCTCGGACCGAGCGCGCTCCTGTGCGTGCTCTGTCAGGTGCCGCCGGGCTTCACTCGCAAGCTGCCGCTCGACCCGGCGCGGCTCTACTATCAGGTCGAGACGCTGGTGTTCGGCCGCGCGATCGAACGCGCGACAAAACCCGAGCGCTTCATCGTTGGCTGCGCCGATCCGGTGCGGCCACTGCCGGCTGTCTATGCGGCCGTGCTTGGAGCATTCGAGTGCCCCATTCTGCCGATGCGCTACGAAAGCGCTGAGCTCGCCAAAATCGCGATCAATTGCTGTCTCGTCGCCTCGGTGAGCGTCGCCAATACGTTAGCCGATCTGTCGGAGCGCATCGGCGCCGATTGGCATGAAATCGTGCCGGCGCTGCGGCTCGACCGCCGCATCGGGCCACACAGCTATCTGATCCCCGGCTTGGGTATCGCGGGCGGCAACCTCGAGCGTGATCTCGCAACCGTGCTGCGGCTTTCGGAAGCGGCCGGCAGCGAAGCCTCCGTCATCGCCGCCTTCGTCGAGAACAGCCGCATCCGGCGCGATTGGGTGTTGCGGCTGATCCACCGCGAAATCCTGCCGTACAAGGCAGACCCGACATTCGGCATATTGGGCCTCGCCTACAAGGAGAACACCCACTCGACGAAGAATTCACCCTCTTTGGCGCTGATCGCCGACCTACAGTCTTGGCCGATCCGCGTTTACGATCCGGCGGTGCCGGCCGCTGCGGTCCGCCATCCGGCGGTCGTCGCGGCGTCCGGCGCGATCGAGGCGGCGCGCGGCGCCGACGCGCTCCTGATCATGACGCCATGGCCGGAATTTCGCACGCTTTCGCCTGTCAGTCTCACAGCCGTCATGCGCGGACGCGCGATCGTCGATCCGTTCCGCGTACTTGATCCGGCGGTTATGCGCACTGCAGGCTTTTCCTATTTTACGCT